>JAQTQF010000267.1 GCA_028712345.1 Phycisphaerae bacterium
GTATGCTGAATGGCGTTTTTGCCGAGGGCATCGAATATAACCTCAAGACCGGCTCAGCCAGTGCCGTTATGAGCGGCGGAGTTGGGGTGATACCTGTCAAAGAATAACCTGTCTTCTTTATCGCTAAACCTAATTTTAGGTTGACTTGTCTGCGAATTTGGCTAAACTGTCCACTCTTTTGAATATTTAAGAAGGACAAATGAGACATTGTTTAAATAAATTGAAACAAGGAGGTCAAATTGGCTTATAACTGCGTTGTACTGATAAAGCAGGTGCCTGATACAAAGCGAATCACCGGTGAAGCGATGAACGATGACGGCACGGTTAATCGCGGCGCTCTGCCGGCGATTTTCAATCCTGAAGACCTTAACGCTCTTGAATTGGCACTTGAAATAAAAGACAAATTCGGCGGGAAAGTAACGGCGATAGCAATGGGTCTGCCGGCAGCAAGTGCAGTTCTTCGCGAATCGTTATATCGCGGTGCCGACGATGCGATACTTGTTACCGACAGAAGATGCGCCGCCAGCGATACGCTTGCCACCAGCTACATTTTAAGTTGTGCCGTCAAGAAGCTCGATTACGATATCGTACTTTGCGGCAGACAGGCAATCGACGGTGATACCGCACAAGTAGGCCCGCAGCTTGCCGAAAAACTCGGCATCCCCCAGATTACTTATGTCGAAGAATTAACAAGTCTTGAAAAAAGAATAATCACCGCAAAACGCAATATCGGCAACGGCTGGCAGGAGGTAAAAACCAAACTGCCCGTACTGCTGACCGTTATTGACGAGGCAAACGAGCCGAGAGTTTCCGTTGCCAAAAAACTGATGAAATTCAAGAAGGCAAGAACGGCTGTTGAAGTTGAAATGCGGGTAAAACAGGAAAATCCCGCCGCTGATGAAAAGACGGTAAAACAGCTTTCCCAGAGGAAAATCGACCAGCTTCAGGATAAAGGCCTTCTGATTAAACAGTGGAACCTTGATTTTCTTGAGGCGGATTTACAGTGGTGCGGCAGAGACGGCTCGCCAACGAAAGTTCATCGTATTCAAAGCGTTGTTCTGACTGTCCGCGAGAGCAAGTCGGTTGAACCGACCGACCAGGGCATCTCCGATATGGTTCACGAATTGATAATAGAAAAAACAATAAGCTAATATCAGGATGGTATCTATGATTTCAGTCAACAGAAAAGGGGAAGTTTGGGTTTTTGCCGAGCAACACGGAGGCAAACTTGAGGATATCGGCCTTGAACTGCTCGGCAGAGCAAGGTCTCTCGGCGATACTCTTGGTGTTAAGGTCGGAGCCGTTTTAATTGGCGATGATATCAAAGACCTTGCCGAAAAGCTTTGTCATTATGGCGCAGATAAGGTTTATATTCTTGCGCACCCGCTGCTCGAGCACTATCAGACAAATAGTTATGCCAAAGTAATATATGATTTGGTTCATAAGTATGAGCCGCAGATTATGATTTACGGCGCAAGTCCGTGCGGCAGAGATTTGGCACCAAGAGTGGCAAGTGCAATAAAGGCGGGGCTTACCGCCGACTGCACCGATTTGCAGATTGGCGACCACGAGAACAAGCAGGAAGGTGTTGTGCATAAAAACCTGCTGTTGCAGATAAGACCTGCTTTCGGCGGAAATATTATCGCTACTATTATCAATTACGACCGCTGGCCTCAGATGGCGACCGTCCGCGAAGGTGTTTTTCCGATACCCGAGGCTGTCGGTACGAGAAAAGGCCAGATTATTATCGAAAAAGTTCACCTTACTCAGGATGAACTGCCAATCGAAATACTGACGGAACACAAACGGGAAAAAAAAGTCAATCTTAAGGCATCTCGAATTGTGGTGTCCGGTGGGGCAGGAGTCGGCAGCAAGGACAATTTCCGTCTCATTTGGGACCTCGCCAATTCACTGGGAGCAGCGCCTGGCGCTACGAGAGCGGCAGTTGATTTGGGCTTTATTGACCGTGACCATCAGGTAGGCCAGACTGGTACGACGGTAAGGCCGAGTTTGTATATTGCGGTCGGTATCAGCGGTGCTATTCAGCATCAGGCCGGTATGAGCGACAGCCAGAAAATTATTGCGATTAACAACGACCCCAGTGCTCCGATTTTTGACATTGCCCATTATAAAATTGTCGGCGACCTGAATGTGATTGTGCCGAAAATGATAAAAGCTATTAAATCGCGTGCATAAAAAATTTAAAATTTAAAAATAAAAATGGATTTGAACAATGGCGAATTTTTACAAAGATAACGACGATATTCAATTTTTGTTTAAGCATATGGATATGGCGGGCGCTGCCGAGCTTATAGAAGAAGGCTTCAAATTCGCAAAGGAATTTGATTACGCACCTGCCGATGCCGCCGAGGCAATCGAGAATTATGACCTTGTGCTTGACGCTGTCGGCAAACTCAGCGGCGATTTTATCGCTCCGCGTTCCGAAAACATTGACCGCCAGGGCAGTACGCTTAATGAAGATGGCACAGTAAGATATGCTGACGGCATAAAAGAATCGCTGGATATGCTCGCCAAGGCTCATGTTATGGGCTCGACTTTGCCGCACAGATTCGGCGGACTGAATTTTCCGAATCTTGCCCACTCAATTTCCATTGAAATGGTTTCCCGTGCCGATGCGTCGCTGATGAATCTTTTCGGTTTACAGGGCATCGCAGAGACAATCAACTTTTTTGCGTCAGAAGAAATTAAGCAGAAATATCTGCACGATTTTGCAGCCGGCAAAGTGACCGGCGCGATGGTTCTTACCGAACCTGATGCCGGCAGCGATTTACAGAGCTGTAAATTAAGAGCCTTTCAGGACGATGATGGAAACTGGTACCTGCACGGCGTAAAACGATTTATTACCAACGGCTGCGGCGAAGTGCTGCTGGTTCTGGCAAGAAGCGAGCCGGACAGAAGCGGCGGTCTGGGTCTTAGCCTTTTCTCCTGCGACAGGGGTCCGACGGTACATGTCAGAAGAATAGAAGACAAACTCGGCATACACGGTTCGCCCACCTGTGAGCTGTTCTTTGATAAT
>JAQTQF010000268.1 GCA_028712345.1 Phycisphaerae bacterium
CCGCTTTTTAAAAAGCAAAAAAGGGGGTTGAATATTTTGGATTTCCGCTTCCGCGGGAATGACAATACAACTAATCAAGTTTCATTGACATCAGGAATTCTACATTCGATTTGCATTTTGCCAGTCTGCTCTTGAGCAATTCGACAGCCTCGACCGGATTAAGGTCGCTGAGAACCCTTCTGAGCCTGTAAACCAGTTCAAGCTCCTTGGCATCAAGCAGCAGTTCTTCTCTTCGAGTACCGCTCCTACTGATTTCGATGGCCGGCCATATTCTTCTTTCGACAAGCTTTCTGTCCAAATGAAGTTCCATATTGCCGGTTGCTTTGAACTCCTCGAAAATAACTTCATCCATTTTCGAGCCAGTATCAACAAGAGCAGTGGCAAAAATCGTAAGTGAACCGCCCTCTTCGATATTTCTTGCGGCACCGAAGAATTTCTTGGGCATCTGCATTGCGTTGGCATCAACACCGCCGGTAAGAATCTTTCCTGAATGCGGTACTTCGGTATTGTACGCCCTTGCGAGTCTCGTAATGGAGTCGAGCAGAATAACGACATCTTCGCCGAATTCGACCATTCTCTTTGCCTTCTCGATAACCATTTCGGCAACTTGGCAATGCCTTGCGGCAGACTCATCAAATGTAGAACTGATAACCTCGACATCTCTTGCAGTCTTTCGTTCCATTTCCGTTACTTCTTCCGGCCGTTCATCTATAAGAAGTACAATCAGCTTTACCTCCGGACAGTTTGTACTGATTGAGTTTGCTATTTTCTGCAGGAGTACCGTTTTTCCTGTTCTCGGCGGAGCAACTATCAGGCCTCGCTGACCTTTGCCGACCGGGGTTACCAGATCAATGATTCTCATATTTAGTTCATCCTGCGAGGTCTCAAGTATGATTCTTGTTTCGGGATGCAACGGAGTAAGATCGCTAAAGTTTACCCGCTCGGCAAGTCTGTCCGGCTCCTGGTAGTTTATCGCCTCGACCCTGAGGAGCGCGAAATATTTTTCCGATTCTTTGGGCGGACGAATCTGGCCACTAACTATGGCTCCTGTACGCAAACCGAACCTCTTTATCTGCGATGGTGAAACATAAATATCATCAGGCGAGGAAAGATAATTGTATTCTGGATTTCTCAGGAATCCGTATCCATCAGGGAGAACCTCAAGAACGCCTTCGCCATACATCAGGCCGTTCTGCTGAATTCGCTCTTTGAGTATCTTGAAGATGAGCTCCTGCTTCTTCATACCGGTATATTCTTTGACATTCTCTTTCTTGCAGACATCGTGCAGTTCGGAAACTGTCATCTTCTGGAGGTCTGTTATATGCAGATTGCCTCTTTTGATTCGCTCGTATTTTGCGTGGGTCGATTCATAATCGTCTTTGTCACCATTTTTCTGTTTGTTGTTTTCTACCTCATTCGGCAGACCGTTGGCAACTTCCACCTGAACAGGAGCTTGATTTTCGGCCGAGTCCTGCTGTTCGGAAACGAATTGTTCCTGCATCTGAACTTCATCGACTTGGTTATCGTCGTCTTTCCTGACAGCTTTTTTTCTTTTGCTGGGTCTTTTTGAATCTGATTTTAAAGTGGTCTTGGCCATATTTTACTCCTTTTTAAGCACCAATACTTAGGCTTCGATAGTAATTGATATTATTCCGTCGCGTCAAACAGTTTGTAACCATTTATACCGGCATAGCTTACCTGCGAACAAAGACGCAATTTTTAAGTACTGCCCGTATATCTTTCCAAAACAGTGATTGAAAAACACCTTATGCACAACAGGAACAAATCCTTACAGAACAACCTGGAATTTGCCGCCTGAATTGCCAATTGTTTATAAATGCCTTAATCCCTAACACGCCGCTGGTTTCCCACTACCCAAAACCGAGGCCTGTAATGCTCTGTTGTCAAGATACTAAAGCGGGAAATAACTCTCTGATCTGGTCAATCAGCATTGAAAGGTTATTATTTTCAATAATATAATTAGCCATTTTTTGCTTTTTGTCCAGAGAAATTTGGAAATTTTCTCTTTTTTTTAGCTCATTTTCGTCAAAAATACCCCTTTTTTGAGCCCTTTTTAGCCTTGTCCGGCTATCACATTCAATAAAAATAAGTTTATCACACTTTGTATCCCAACCAACTTCGGCCAAAAGGGGCACATCCAGTACTATCGCTTCGACGGGCTGGAGCTGGTATCGGCTAATCAATTCTTCAATTTTCAGTAAAACCGGCGGGTGTATTATGGCGTTTATGGCTTTGACAGTCTCGGTATTTTCGAAGGCCTTTTGAGCAAGCTTTTTCTTGTCGATTCGGCCCTGGTCATCAAAAACCTCGCTGCCGAAAGTATGACGAATCTGCTTTTTTATATCCTCATCGCCAAGAAGCTGCTTTGCTATGACATCGGCATCTATGACGGCACAACCCAACTTGGCAAGCTCGGCGGCGACGGTACTCTTTCCAGAGGCAACCCCGCCTAAAAGACCGATTATTTTCCTGTTAGTTTTCTGCACGGCAACAATTTAACCTCTATGCAGCCTTAAGGCAATATGAATTACCTTTGAACCCCAACATAAAGTTGGGGGCTTTAGGAATTCAACGAACCCTCGGCATCCGCCTTCGCCAAAGGGCTACGGACGGACAGGCAGGGGTGGGGGCTAAACGCTAAACGGCGGTTTTAAGTTTTTGTCTTTCGACGGCATTGCTAAAGGCCTTTAGGACATATTGTTCAACGACTACCTCCCATCCCATATGTTCTGCCAAGTCGTAGCCGGAGTTAATCATCTCGACAATCTCATCATCATTTTTCGGCAGACGGGCGAAAATTTCGAGCGCAACCCTTTCGCTGACATGCCGTTCTATTTTATTGCGCACATTCATATCAATTTTCAGTATTTCATCAATATCATCGAACTTCATATCATCGAGGTCGGTATAGTCGGCAACGATAACATTCCGGCAGTCGTCGTGGCCTGTTATTTTATCCAGAAAACCTGCACATCCGCAAACATTGCTCGGAACGCATATT
>JAQTQF010000269.1 GCA_028712345.1 Phycisphaerae bacterium
AGCGAAACTGGATGCCGGAGATATCAAGATTATGTGCGGAGGACTTTTGACAGAAGATGATATTAAGACGCTAGAAAGCATGGGTGTAAACGGAAATTACGGACCGGGAACACCTACGGATATTATCGTGGAGCATGTCAAGAAAATAATGGGCGGTGAATAGTGCAGATGACCAGGATAATAGATCCGCAGACGGCCATTGCAATGATAGAGCAGGGTAATCGCCGCGGCTTGGCTAAAGCCATAACGTTTGTTGAAAATGGCGGGGCGGAAAAAGAATTTTTGCTCGAATATGCCTACAGAAAAAAGTGCCGGCCAACTTTAGTTGTCGGTATTACCGGAGCGGGCGGGGCTGGCAAAAGCACTTTGATTGACAAGCTTGTTACAGAGTACCGGGCACAGGGAAAGACGGTCGGGGTCATTGCGGTTGACCCGTCCTCTCCCTATTCTGGGGGCGCTTTCCTTGGCGACCGTGTACGGATGAGCAACCACAATACCGATAACGGTGTCTTTATCCGGAGTTTTGGCAGCAGAAACTGTCTGGGCGGCATTTCAGAGGCTGCGAAAAATGTACTATATTTGTACAAAGCCTTCGGCTTTGATGTTATAATAGTGGAGAGCATCGGTGTCGGACAGGATGAGACCGAAATATCGAAATTTGTCGATGTAACCACATTGGTTCTGGTCCCGGGTTTAGGGGATACGATGCAAATGGCGAAGGCAGGAGTACGTGAGATTGCGGATGTTTTCACAATCAACAAGTCCGATAAGCCGGAAGCAGAGATATTAAAAGAACAGCTCGTAATCTCTTTCGGTATACTGCCGCCGGAATTGCGCCCACCTATCATCAGCACGGTTGCCAGCGAAGGTGTCGGAGTAAAGGAACTTACGGCGGCAATCAGTGAAACGGCCGAAAAACAAAAAGAATTCGCTGATGTCAAGCGCAGGGAAAGAATCTGGGCCGAAGTAAGTTCATCCGTTTTATACCTGCTCCAAAAGAAATTTCAGGAGCTTATCAAGGATGAGGTTGAAGAAATATATGCAGGCAAAACGACTCCTTTTGAAGCTTCGAAAAGACTGGCCGAATGCATAGAATGCAGAAAAGATTAAAGATGTTTTAAGGGAGGGGACTGTGTTGACAAATTGGAGAACAAAATATGCGGACCGCCTGGTATCCGCACAGGAAGCAGTTCAGCAGATTAAATCGGGAGACCGTATCGTCTCGGCTCATGCCTGCGGAGAACCTGTAAATTTGATTGAGGCACTCGTAGACAGAGCCGCAGAGTTGGAAAATGTACGGATTTACCACCTGGTTGCTATGGGATCTGCGCGATATGCCCAGGCCGGAATGGAAAAGAGTTTTCGGCATGTTACTTCATTTCTCGGAGCTTCGACACGTAAGGCCTGTGATGAAGGGCGTGTAGACTTTATTCCCTGCTTTTTTCATGAAGTCCCCAAAATGTTCAACAACGGGGTTTATCCCGTGGATGCGGCCCTGATTCAGGTATCGCCGCCGGACGAAAACGGCGAGTGCAGTCTTGGCGTTTCGGTTGATTATACCGAGCCTGCCGCCCGCGCGGCTAAAACAGTTATTGCGCAGGTCAATAAGCATATGCCGCGGACGATGGGCGCGAAAATCGCTCTTGCAGATATTGATTGGCTTGTCGAACTTGACCAGCCTCTGCTTGAACTCAAACCTCCGCAAATTGGACCGGTTGAAGAAAGCATAGGCAAAAATGTTGCCGAGCTTGTTGCCGACGGAGATACGCTGCAGCTTGGCATTGGGGCTATACCTGATGCCGTATTGCGGTTTTTGAATAATAAAAAAGACTTGGGCATTCACTCGGAAATGTTCTCCGACGGAGTAGTATCATTAGTCGAAGCCGGAGTTGTGACAAATAAGAGGAAAACACTCAATCCCAGCAAATTTGTGGCGACATTTTTGATGGGAACCAAAAAACTTTATGATTTCGTTAATAATAATGAAGATTTGCTTATGCTGCCGGTTGATTATGTCAATAATCCCTATATTATTGCGCAAAACGACGCCATGGTATCGATCAACTCGGCCTTGCAGGTCGATCTCCTCGGACAGGTTACCGCTGAAACCATTGGCTACAGGCAATTCAGCGGTATAGGCGGCCAGGTCGACTTTATCCGCGGGGCTGCTCAATCAAAAGGCGGACGGGCTATAATCGCGCTGCCTTCGACTGCGGCTAGCGGTAAATTATCACGGATAGTTTCACGTTTGGATGAGGGAGCGGTTGTCACAACATCCCGTTGCGATGTTGACTATATAGTTACTGAATACGGGATTGCCAAATTGCGCGGCAAGACCATACAAGAAAGGGCAAAAGCATTGATTGCCATTGCCCATCCGGATTTCAGAGACCGGCTCGAAGAAGAGGCCAAAAGGGTAAAACTTTTATAATCGCACATAAAATGGATTAATTGCAGTATAAATTCTGCCGTGTGAGCGGCAGATTATTTTTTAATCCCTTTGAAAACAGCAATTGGTGAATATCCAAACCGCTGTAACGGAAAGAAGTGGCACAAGACTGCAAATACAAACGCCACATGCGGACAAAACGTTCGCCCATTTTTTCGCGGATTACAGCGATGTTGTTTTCAAAACCTTCGGCCCAATGGTCGAGAGTCATGGCATAATGCATTCTCAAGCTTTCGGCATCTAATAAATGGAAGTCATAATCAGGAAGCAGGCTGACAAGTTCCCGCAGAGTGGGGATATAACCGCCGGGGAAAATGTATTTGGAAATCCAGGAGTTTACCGCCCCTTCTTTGATATGAGTAATAGTATGCAGAAGCGAAAGGCCTTGCGGAGCCAGCAATTTATCTACTGTTTCCATATATACGGGCAGGTTGGCTTTCCCGACATGCTCCAGCATACCCACACTGACTATCTTATCAAAGCAGCGCCCTTTTTCGGCGAGCTGCCGGTAATCGACGAGCTCTACATCAACAACATCCTCGAGCTTTAACTGTTTGATACGGTCTTTG
>JAQTQF010000270.1:0-1339 GCA_028712345.1 Phycisphaerae bacterium
ACCTTAAAAGCCTTCCCGAACTTCCTTCGCTGTGCCATAATTCTGCTTCCCTTCATAAAAGCATGATAGAATTATACCACAACTTATCACCTTATAAACTGGTCTCAATTCCAGGGAGTATTATATATTAAGCATGATATGTCGCATCTTAAGCTTCATATCTCGTATATGAAGTATCATATGCCGCATATCAAACATCAAACACGGCATATCAAACTTGATTTGCCTCATATCAGGCTTGAAACCTCGCATATCAAGTGTGAAATGTTACGGATAAAGCTTAAAAAACCATAAAGTAAATTTGAAAACCAGCGAAATCTGCGGTTATTTAATAGATTCCCGCTTGCGCGGGAATGACAAGACGGCGGGGACTAAATTTCCACGGGTTAAACCCCGTGGGATTTACCGCAACAGGCATTGCCTGTCCACCTTTGGCGGATAACTTCATCTACGGGTTGAAACCCGTAGAATTGCGGCAGAATATTAAACTATTTTTTATGCATTAGCTGCAGTTCCAATTCTATTGCCAGGGGGAACAGGACATTATGCTCAAGGTGGATGTGTTCGCTGAGATTTTTTTCGATATCTTTCAGACCATCATAAAGAGTCTTTAAGGCATCACTGGAATCTGGGGGGAGGTTGTAATCGCCGGTGATGGAATGAATTTTATTGAACATAACGGTTTCAGTAAGGTCGTGTTCATATTCCATTCGGCTGATTGGATTTTTTATACTGCCGGTGTGGAACACAGGTTTTTCGCCTTTGCCTTTATTGAAGTTGTCCATCTGACGAATGTAGGGAAGGAGCACCTTTTCTTCGCTTCCAAAATGGGCTTCCATTTTGGTTTTAAATTCGGGGACAAATTCCTGCAGCGGGCCGAGTATATCGCTGAACTGGTCGTTATGCTGTTCGATTGCGACGGTAAGGAGTGTCTGGGCGTTCAGAAATTTTTCTGTCATTTGGCGATGCTGTTTTTCGATATGTTCGACTAATTCTATTTCCGAAGCGTCTAACCAGTTTTTTCTATCCATAATAAACCTTCCACAGCATTAAAACTTCCGTAATTACAACGATGATTATATATTAAAAACCACTGCTTGTCAAAAGAGCTGTTTTGGCTTATAGTTACGGCAAAATTGGTAAAATATCAGGCGATAAGAATGAATGTTTTTGAAATAATTAAAAAAGATACGCAGAGCAACGCGAGAACGGGGCTGCTTTCGACATCTCACGGGAAAATAAAGACACCGGTTTTTATGCCTGGGGGGACCAGGGCGGCGGCGAAGGGCTTGCTGCCCTGCCGACTGGCCGAAGCGGGCAGCCAGATAATCCTTGCCAA
>JAQTQF010000270.1:1349-3017 GCA_028712345.1 Phycisphaerae bacterium
TTCATCTAATGCTCCGGCCGGGGACGGAGATAATAGAGCAGGCAGGCGGGCTGCATAATTTTATGGCGTGGACTGGGCCGATACTGACTGACAGCGGCGGGTTTCAGGTTTTTTCGTTAAGCTCGCTAAATTCCATAAATGACGACGGGACGGAGTTTGCCAGTCCGTATGATGGTATGAAAATTAAACTCGACGCGGCCAAGGCAACGAATGTTCAAAACAGGCTCGGAGCAGATATTATAATGTGCTTCGACCAGTGCCCTGCTTTCGAGGCGAAACAAAAGGAGCAGGAAAAGGCGGTTGAGCGAACCATTAAGTGGGCGAAAATCTGCAAGGATTCGCACGCCAATGAAAAACAGCTTCTCTTCGGCATAATTCAGGGACAAACGAATAATGATTTGCGTCAAAATTGTCTAAAAGAGCTGGTAAAGCTAGATTTTCCGGGCTATGCGATTGGAGGATTGAGTGTTGGCGAGGGGACGGAAAAAATGATAAAAACGGTGAATTTTACCGCCCCGCTGATGCCGGAGAACAAGCCCAGATACCTTATGGGGGTCGGAACGGCGGCAGATATTATTCAGGCGGTTGGGGCGGGGGTGGATATGTTTGACTGTGTAATGCCGACCAGAAATGGCCGAAACGCCCTTGCCTTTACGCAAAATGGGCCAATAAGGCTGAGAAATGCCGCCTATATTGACGATTTTACCCCAGTTGACTCGGCCTGCGACTGTGTATGCTGCAAAACATTTAGTAAATCGACAATAAGACACTTTTTTAATACTGGTGAAATGCTCGGACCAATAATGCTTGCGCTGCATAATATCGTTTTTTATCATAATTTAATGGACAAAATACGGCAAAATATAGAAAATGGCACATTCAATACTTGGGCCGAGCAGGCGATTAACAGCCTTGCTTATTCCCGGAGCAATAAAACGGATACTCAAACGGATAACGGAAAGGATTAGTAATGAATGGTATCGTAATTTTAGCAGAAGCAAATGCTCCTGTAGTCAAGGCTGAAGATATATCTTCGGAAAATCAGCAGGTAACAAATACAACTGTACTGACCGATGCCAATGGAGCGGCGGCACCGGCAAAGAAGCAGTCGCCAAGCCCGTGGAGTAATATAGTTTTCATCGGCCTGATTTTCGTGGTTATGTATTTTATAATGTTCAGAGGTCCACGCAAAAAACAGCAGCAGCAACAGCAAATGATAAGCTCCTTGAAGAAAAACGACAGAGTTCAGACCGTCGGCGGAATACTCGGAACGGTTATTGAAGTCGGCGAGACCGAAATAACGATTAAAGTAGATGAATCAAATAATACGAAAATGAAGTTTCTGCCTTCTGCCGTAAGCAGAGTCGTTGAGCAGAAATAAAATTAAATAACTATTTCAAAACTGTCACTCCGCCGCAGGCGGAAAGGGTCTGGGCTGAGAAAAAACGAGATTCTTCGCTATGCTCAGAATGACACAATTTTTACTTGCAGTTAATTAAAATGTGGATTGAAATTTTAATAAAAAAAGTAACTTTTTCAGGGAATTGACATGGACAAAAATCTTGTGCGTTTTGGAGTTGCAGCGATACTCGTTCTGGTGCTTTTTGCGGCTTTTGAGCTTTATCCCCCGCAGGAAACACTAAAGCCGGGCATTGACATGGCAGGCGG
>JAQTQF010000271.1 GCA_028712345.1 Phycisphaerae bacterium
GACTACGGCAGTGGGAAGCTATCGGCCAAATGCGTTCGGATTGTATGATATGCACGGCAATGTCTGGGAATGGTGCAGCGATCGATATGATAATAAGTACTATGATAATGGAGATATGGTCGACCCGAAGGGGCCATCAGGCGGAAAGAGACATATCATCCGCGGTGGTTCCTGGAAAGATGACCCTGCTTTACTGCGTTCAGCGGATCGGAAAGCGAGGATGTCTGGCGCCGACAGAAAAAATCTTGGTTTTCGTGTCGTTCTTGAACTGCCGGAATCGAATACCACAAAATTAAGCTTTAAAGGGCAATTGCTGATTGGCGGAGATGTGGTTGTTCAGGAAAATCCCGTGCCGCAATTAGAAAAAGCCGAACCGGTAAACGATTCTCAAAAAACTTTTGTTCCGGTGGAGCATGAGCTGATATATAACGAAAAGACCCAAAAAGGGTATATTTCCATAAAGGGTATGGGGCTGGAAGCGAGATCGTGGATGGTAACAAAAATCGGGGAGATTTGTTCTTCAAAAAATATTGTTATTCAGCAGGGTGAAAAACCCGAATCTGCCTGCTTTAAATTACTGGATGAGAAACTTAAAGACGGCAAGTTTACCATAGAATTCGAGTGCAAATAAATATGATCGTGATATTTGAACTGTAATTAGAGGTCTGTACTTGACTTTTAGATCAAATTAAGATACACTAAAAAGTTCGGTTATTTTTGTATAAATTCTTGTTTTTTGAGGTTTTACGGTGAAGGCAAGTGAACTTCGGCCCGGTATGGGCGTTATGATGGATGGCAAACTTGGTATATGTGTTCAATCTGTGCATGTTACGCCGGGCAATTTGCGGGCGTTTGTGCAGGCCAAGGTGCGTGTCATACAGGATGGGACAATGCTTGAAAAGAGGCTCCGTTCTACTGAAGATATCGAACAGGCATTTCTCGATAGACGCCAGATGCAGTATCTATATGCCGACAGTATAGGGCTGGTTCTTATGGACAATGAGACCTATGACCAGGTTACCGTGCCAAAGGAAATGGTTGCCGAGATGATTCCATACCTTAAGCCTGATACGAGTGTAACGACTTTGGTGTATGAAGGAACTGTTGTTTCGCTGGAGTTGCCGAAAGTTGTGGAATTGGCTGTTATAGAAACATCGCCGCAGCCGAAAGGCGCAACAGCAACAAATCAGTTAAAGGAAGCAGTGCTTGAGACGGGCCTGAAAACCCGTGTTCCACCTTTTATCGAAAACGGCGAAGTTCTTAAAATCAGTACCGAAGACGGCTCGTATCTGTCGAGGGCAAAATAAAAACAGAATACAGTTCTCCTTGCGGAGAATTCAGTGGGCAGAACAAAAAAACCTGATTTTCAAGTCGGGATTTTTTTGTTTTAAGATGCTTTCACTGCCCGGGAGAGGACTTGAACCTCCATGGGCCTAAGCCCACCAGCCCCTCAAGCTGGCGCGTCTGCCAATTCCGCCACCCGAGCAAAGCCAAAAATGGGATGATAACCTAAAAACAGGTTAAATCAAGAGAATTTTAATCAAGAGCCAAAATATGGGACTGACCCGAAATAATTGCTTTTGCATAGATTAGAAACAATGTAAAATGCGGTTTTAAGATTCAGATTTCTAATAAAGAGTTTGTAAAAGGAATTTTAGATATGGAAAGACTCAGATTTTTACGCAAATCCCGTGTTATGATATTACGGATAGCGTTTGCCCCCGTGATATTCATAGCCCTGTTTGTATGGCGGTCGTGGGAGGACCATTCTATAAGGGATTTTGCTGTTGAATGGTCGGGATATATTCTGCTGCTGGCGGGCATAAGTTTGCGAATGTGGTCAACTTTATATATCGGACAGCGAAAATCCAAGAAGTTGATAACAGATGGGCCATTCTCGATGTGCCGAAATCCGTTATATTTCGGGTCTTTGCTTATGGCTATCGGGATAGCGTTATGTTTTGAAAATTTAATTTTGCTTATTTTTGTTCTTGTGGTTCTTGTTCCCATTCATCTGCTTGTTATTTTGTCCGAAGAGGAACAATTGCTGAAAAATTTCGGCACTGCTTACGAAGAATACAAAAAACAGGTTCCCCGTCTGTGGTTCGCTTTTTCCAGGTACCAAAGTCCGGAACTAATCGAAGTGTCAACAAGAGCAGTGAGAAGAGCCACGATGGAAATGATTCTCTTACTGCTGATTCCTCCGCTTGGTGATTTGATAGAAACGCTTCATTTCAATGGCGTTTTACCTGTGTTGTGGAGGTTTTGAGGTTTTGTTTCACCGAAGAGTAATTGCAGGCGAGGACTGAATATAAAATTATTCTCTTTGCACAGTTCAGCGACAAGACGGCTTTTGCTGATGTATTCCGATGCGGTCTTTGCCTGGGGCATAAGCAGAATCTTTTTGCGGTCGATGTTTTTTAATTCTTTCAGAACTTGCAGAACTTCGGCAATATCGTCCTTTTTATCAATCACGAATTTTAACTGATAATTGTAATTATCAATCAGTTTTTGCAATTCGTCGATTTTAAGATATTTATTTTCGTCAACTTTATTTTCATAAGCGTTTGACAATTTCGGGCTGATGCTCATAAGGTCGCAGCCCAGAGTAGGGGCGTATTTAATCCCGCTTGTTTCAACGGTTATATGACAATTGAGTTCTTTTATTTTTTCGCAGAGCCGGCTGAGGTGAGGACTAATCATAGGCTCGCCGCCGGTGATAACGGCATAAGATGCTTTAAAGTCTTTCAATCGTTCAATAATTTTCTGGATAGATATTTTCTCGCCTGCATTGGTATCGAGCGAATAAGCCGTATCGCAAAACCTGCATCGCAGCGGACAGCCCGCAAGCCGTATAAATGCACAAGGCCTGCCCGCCAGCAAGCCTTCACCCTGAATAGAGTAAAACAGTTCGGTAATTTTAATTTCGGTGTTGTTCATAATTGATTGAATTATTACTCGTCGAGAATTGCAAAAAGTTCTTTTTCAAGATTAAGGTGTCGAAGTTCATCCATGCG
>JAQTQF010000272.1 GCA_028712345.1 Phycisphaerae bacterium
GCCAAGATCATCTGGTTCAAAACCAAACAATTTGGCGTTGTTCCTGAAACAGTCTGCTTCTTCAGTAATCGCCTTGCCCTCGGAGTTCAGCAATGCAACATTTATCTTAAATTGACAGTTGTTTTCTCTAAAGGTGCAGTTGCCTACGTCAATCGCCACAGCCAGTTCTTTTGCCAACGGCTCTATAGCGGCTGTTAAGCGTTTTCTGATATGCTGGACAGTAAGTTTGTCCAGTTTTGTGATTTTAGTTTCCATTTTTTTACCTCGTATAGTTTTTGAGTTTACATTATTGGGCCGCTCTGCAAGCATCCAGGCAGGCATCACTGCAAAATGGAAGATTTTTCCATTTGATGGATTCTGCCTGCTCAATTTCTTTTTTGCACCAGTTGCATCGCATACGCGCGGTTTCTCTGGCCCTCTCAAGGTCAATAATCTGCGGCTCTTCCCTGTTGATGTCATCAAACACAATAAGACGAAGCCTGCCTTGCCAAATCTCGATCCCGACAGGCCAACCCTCATCATCCATAGCACATTTCTCACCGAAGCCTTGGGGCTGAATCCATATCTGGCCGCCTTCGGATAAGATATTTACCTTTATCTCAACAGGTGCTACATCCGGACATTGCTCTTTTATGGTTATGGTATAAGTTTTTTCAGACATAAGTTTCACCTTTCGTTTAAACACTATCTACAACTTCATAACCGGTGATTTCGGTATCCAGGATATCAGCAGCAGTGGTCGTATCGTTTACATGGTAATCCAGCCCGTTAACCACTTCTGAAATTTCAATACCTTCGTCTACCGACATCACAACACGCATTTCCAGTTTTAGTGTTACCTTTCTCATTGGCATCTCCTAATCTTTTGGTATCCAGCCTAAATCTCTGAGCAGTTCATCGAGGATTCTTATCTCATGACTAAACTGCCTCGATTGTTCACCGCCGACATCGATGCTCGTAAGCACGTCACCCAGCCGGTCGATAATTTCATCTTTGCTTAACATGGTCATATTGAACGGCTGATACTCATGCTCAGGTGCTTCAATTGAATCGCCTTTGAGGTTCTCGAACTGAACATCGTCTCCTGCGATAAATTCCTGGCTAATGCAGATGAATTTACCGGCGTTATTCTTGCGGTACGTTTGGATGACAAATCCTGTTGTCACCTTGTTGATCTCAATATAATCAGACAGATCAAGCTTTGTCTGTTTGCCATCACTGTCCAGAATTACCATCACCGGCTCAAATGCATCTTCAGCACGCATCATCTGCCAAGCGGTTTCCGCTGCCTTTCTTTCATCAGCAGCACCTACATCAATCACATAAATGACCCGAAACAGCGGTTCTTCACCTTTATCCCTGGGTGGAGGGCTTATTTTGTAATCTTTGCTGCTCATTGTTTATGCCTCCTTTCTGAACATTTCAGGAGCAATCTCTGCAAGCATCTTTGGCTTAAAATGCAGGTCACGCTCAATGGGTAATCCCATCGGGCCTCTTACTTCCTCAAGTTCGCTTAAAAGGAAGTACCCGAATTCACGTTCATGACCGAAAACCAAGCCAAAGAATTTGAAATCAACTTCCTTGCCTGATTCATCAAGGACAGGTTCGCCCTCAGTGCACAGCCAGGTCCATGAACTCGATGGAGTGAAGTACTTGGTATAAACAACCGCCTTGCCGCCTTTGCCATCCTGTGAATATAGTGGCGGCAGTTGTTCGCGGATTTCCTTTGGCAGTAGTTTCATTCCGCGAATTTTATCGTTGGCGATGACCTTCTTTGCCCGCTCAACAGCTTCTGTGTCAGCTATTGCAATAGCATTTGATTCAGGCATGTTGCAGGCTGCTGCGATACCGCATAAAAAATTAGCCATATTCTCGGCCTGTTTTTTTCTGCTGAGTGGATCGGATTCGCAAGCTGGTATCGGTTGTGTCAAAATCTCAACCTGATCAGGCTCAAGTTCAATCACAACCCTACCGTTATCATCTCCATACCATTCGAAATAGCCATAGTTGACATAATCTGCCGGCTCTCTTCCTGCTGTCATGTCACCAACATTGCCTTTCTGCAATTTTGAAAAGCCTTCCATATATCTGGCTGATTCTTCTGCGTTCGCAGATTCTCCATCCCCACGAAGCCTTACCTTCGCTCCACGGATGTCCCTGTGGAAGTCGCCTTCAAGGTCAAAGATTACTTTGTCTTTTATACCGGTAAATCTCATCCAGCCGGTAACTTTCCCTGGCACTGTATTGTCCAGGATGCCTTCAATAAATTGTTCATTTGGTCTCCAAGCCATAATTTCACCTTTCCTTTCGTTGATAAGATGTGGTTAGAAAAAAAGCACATCTCTCGACTTTGAAGAGATGTGCTTTGACGATTGATATTGAACTGATTTTAAGCAGACTCAGTAGGCGGATTTACTCTCTGCCTTCTGCCATCCTTGAAAACAATCTCAAGGCTTTCATCTGCGAATATGGTTATCTTCTGCCATTTATCATACAGAGGATACAGCTCTTTTATGAGCTGCTGCCTTACTGTTTCATACGGGCCGATAAGCTCGTTCCAAAACTCATCCAGCTCTTTCTCGAAATAGTAAAGCTGCGTGTCGAAGCTGTCGCCTTCATCACTGTAGCCGCCCAAATGAAACCATATATTCTCAGCAGAGAGATGGTTTCTTGCGTCTTTGGTTACACATACGGTTACTTCCGACCACTGATATTTGCCTTTAGGCGGTTCTGTTATAACTGCCATATCGACATCGGAGCTGAATGTTTTGCCATCGGATGTGTGGACTGTTATCGACAGCTTATCGAAACATACTATCTCGCCGCAGTTGATAGAGTGCCGGAGTTTCTCCTTGCTTTTGATGACCTCAACTTTGGTCACCTTCGCCAATTTACTCCAGCTGTAGTCCATGAAACCATTGTCAATGGTCACCGGCACAAAGGGTTTGTCTTTAAACTCTCCCAATGCCGCCAACAGATGTGCATTCGTCTG
>JAQTQF010000273.1 GCA_028712345.1 Phycisphaerae bacterium
GGAGTCTGGCGATAGTTCCCTGGAGGTGTTGATGCTGTGGTCTGTTAAGGCTTCGATCAAGGCGGAGTAGTCTCTGGAGAGCAGGGCAATGGCAAAGTGGGTTTTGAAAACATTTATATTCTGCGGAGAGTTTTTCTGGCCGGAAGCGGCGTGTTTTAAGGCCTTTTCGTCTTTTTCGTCAAAGTAGTACACCCATGCCGAGAGCACATTGTAAGCGGCCTTCTGGTTATCTTCCAGTACCGGCAGATATTTTCTGTTTTTTAGTACGACCTTTTGGGCCTCATCGAGGTCGGCTTTTGCCGGTTTTTTAGCGGCGTTGACATAATCCAGCATTTTTTTATATGCAGCGTCGATTTCGGATGCTGCTGCGGTTGATTCCTGTTTGAGCTGCTGTTTTCTTTCTTCGGCGGTTTGAAAGCGGGGATTGCGTCCGCTCTGCCGAGGTCTGAATTGGGATGTGGCGCCAAAGAGCATTTGGCAGCAGAAAGTCATAACGACAAAGGTCGTAACGATTTTAAGAGCACTTAAATTTTTCATAATTTATCCGCTTTTCCTGAAAATAGTCTATGATATAATGCCTTAACGATTTTACCATAATACCAGCTATGCGTTTGTGTGAAAAGTTAAAAAACGGTTTAAAAAGGTGTTTGACAATCTGATTTGGCGATTCATAATGCTTGTAATTGGTTGTCTTTATTGAGGTTCTGATGTTTACAGGGATTATAGAAACAGTTGGCAGGGTAAGCGGAGTTTTTCCGGCAAAAGGGGGTTTGCGGCTTGTCATAAATGTTTCCGGAGTTTTAGATGATGTAAAACCCGGCGATAGTATCGCGGTTAATGGGGTATGTCTTACGGCAAAAACAATCAAGACCGATATGGTTGAATTTGATGTCAGCGCCGAATCGGTGTCGAAAACGACGGCGGGTAAGTTAAAGGCAGGGGTGCAAGTCAATGTTGAGAGGGCGATGAGAGCATCGGACAGGTTTGGCGGACATTTTGTGCAGGGACATATAGACGCGGTCGGCAAAGTCAAGGCGATAGAAAAGAAGGGGGACTTTTGGGGATTTGTTTTTGCGGTTGATGAGGCGGTTAAGGATTATCTTGTTTCGAAAGGTTCGATAGCGATTGACGGGGTGAGTTTGACGATTGCCGAGATTGATAAAAACAGTTTCGGCGTTGCGATAATTCCGGCGACATTTGAGAATACGACTTTTAAAAATTATAAAGTCGGCGATGCGGTCAATATCGAGACGGATGTACTTTGCAGGATAATAAGAAAACAGATTGGAAATATTCTGCCTGGCAAGTCGGGGATGACGATTGAGAAATTGAAGGAAATGGGATTTTAGAAAAGAATACAGAAGATAGTGGAAAATAGATTCTTCGCTTTGCTCAGAATGACAGAGGGGCGGGGCTAACCGGCGTCGCCGTGCCGGCGACGGCTAAACAATATGAATAATAATAAAAAATTTGAGCTGCCGATAGTAATCGGAATAACGATGGGCGAGCCTTTGGGGATAGGGCCGGAGATAATCGTTAAGGCACTGAACGACCCGCTACTTCGGAGGATGGCGAAGTTTGTCATTTTCGGTATGAACGAGTTTCTCGAATACGCAGCGGATATTTTAGAAATTGAGCCTTACTGGACGAGACATCAGCACGAAAAGATAAGCAGAGATTATCCTCATAATGTCGTCGTCGCGGATTATGATGATTATGTGATTCCGAACTGGGCAAGGGAGTCCGGCAAGGCGGGCGGTGAGGCATCGCTTCGGTTTTGTGTTGACGCTATCGAGGCGGCAAGGGCAGGTATAATCGATGCAATAGTTACCGCTCCGATAAGCAAGACAAGCTGGAAAGAAGCGGGGGTTGAGTGGCCTGGGCATACTGAGCTTTTGGCGGCACTGTGCAAATCGCCTCAAAAGGCGATGATGTTTGTTGCGGGAGATTTGAAGGTTGCGCTCGCGACGATTCACGAGTCGCTATTCGATTTGCGGAACAAGTTTACAATCGGCTGTGTTTATGAGCCGATAGATTTGCTTAACATTGCGCTGCAGGAATATTTCGGGATAAAAAATCCGAAAATTGCAGTAGCCGGGCTTAATCCGCACGCAGGCGAAAACGGCCAATTCGGCGATGAAGAACAGAGGATTATAAGTCCGGCGATTATGATGGCTCAGGAGATGGGCGTAAATTGCTCCGGGCCCTGGCCTGCAGATTCGCTTTTTGTCAAGGCGGCAAGAGGCCAATTTGACGGGGTTGTCGCGATGTATCACGACCAGGCAATGATACCGGTAAAACTTCTTGCGTTCAGAGACGCGGTTAATGTTACGATAGGTTTGCCGATAATCCGGACATCGCCGGCGCACGGTACGGCGTTTGATATCGCGGGCCGCGGCATCGCCGATGAGTCGAGTATGAAAGCGGCAATAAAACTTGCGATTGATATGGCCAAGACAAAAAAACAGAATTCAGAACTCAGAATTCAGAATGCAGCAGCAAAAAACAGAGATTTTTGAGTTTTCCTATGCAGACGAAGACGGAAATACAAAAACTGTTATCGTCAATCGGAGCTGAGCCGAACAGGCGGCTTGGTCAGAATTTTCTCATAGACCTGAACCTTATGCATTTCCTGTTGACTAATTCGCATATAAATCCAAATGATGTTGTGTTTGAAGTCGGAACAGGAACCGGTTCGCTGACCAGAGAACTTATACAAAGAGCGGCAAGAGTAGTTGCCGTAGAATATGATGATAATCTTGCCAAAATAACGGCGGGGCTTTTTGCGAAAGAGAAAAGTTTTAAACTGATAAACGCCGATGTTCTCGAAAATAAAAATACGATTAATCAGGAGGTTATAAAAGCTTTGAAAGAGGCGATGGCGGAATGTTCCGGCAAGGTTCTGCTGGTTGCAAATCTGCCTTATAATGTCGCCTCGAGCGTGATGGCGAATCTGCTAACGGGTGAAGTGGTC
>JAQTQF010000028.1 GCA_028712345.1 Phycisphaerae bacterium
AACTTCACAGGACACGGGTCTTATTTCTTCAAATCCCCTGCCATCGAGCCGTTTGCCTTCCAGCGTAAGTTTTCTGACAATCTTGCTCTGAATGCTGTCGATAATTCTGCCTAAAAGAACTTTAGAACAGCGAGCTTCTTTCGCTCCCTCTTCAGGGACGCAGTAAACTTCAGCAAGCTTCTCAGTTATTGCCTTGACGGCCGCATTTCTGTCCGCCTTGGAAACAATCTGAAAAGCCTTTGCATATTCATCTGTATATTTAGCAACAATCTCGTCTGCAACCTGCTGATTCCATTCAATTTCTACAGGCTGTTTTTCCTTGCCGCATTTTGCGACCAGTTCGTCAATCAAATCACAAATCTGTACGATTGACTGATGAGCCAACTCTATGCCTGCCGCAACAATGTCCTCGGCAATCTGCTTGGCGTCAACTTCTATCATATTTATTGCATCGCGTCGGCCCGCCAGGATAAGATTGTAATCGCTCTTTTCACGCTCGTCGTGAGTGGGATTAATGACGAATTGACCGTCAACTCTGCCGAGCCTTACAGCGCCAATCGGTCCCTGAAACGGTACAGTGCTGATGGAAAGAGCTGCGCTTGCGCCAATCATCGAAAGAATATCAGGATCGTGTTCCTGGTCGGCACTTATAACGGTAACCATAACCTGGACTTCATTAAAATAACCCTCAGGGAACAATGGACGCAACGGCCTGTCAATCATTCGAGCGGTCAGAATCTCTTTTGTGCTGGGTCTGCCTTCTCTTTTCATAAAACCGCCGGGGAATTTGCCCGCAGCGCTTAGCTTTTCACGATAGTCAACGCTCAGCGGAAAATAATCTATATTTTCACGAGGAGGTGCTGATGTTGCCGCTACGAGAACCATAGTATCGCCGCAGGTTACAACGACAGCAGCGCCTGCTTGCCTGGCTATCTTCCCGGTTTCTATTGAAATGACTTTGGTTCCGACTTGCTTTTCAACTCTAACTACATTTGACATTATTTACCTCTTGTAACAAAAAACAATAAATCTCTTTGCCGCCTTGAGCAGCCATTCTTGCCACAGAGGACACAGAGTACACAGAAACCAACACTCCTGCCTGAGTCTTCTGTGAGCTCTGTGGCGAACACATATTCACTACAATTAAATTTTAATTTTAATTAAATAAAACTGCCCGCAGATTTCATATCAAGCGGACAAGGGAAAGCTTACTTGCGAAGTCCGAGACGACTGATTATATCCTTATACCTCTTTATATCTCTGCTGCTGACATACTTAAGAAGTGCAGACCTGTTGCCGACCATCTTTAGCAGGCCGCGCCTTGAAGCGTGATCCTTTGGATGAGTTTTAAAATGATCGGTCAACTCATTAATCCTTGCGGTAAGGATGGCAATCTGTACTTCCGGAGAACCTGTATCTTTGTCGGCAGTCTTATACTCACCAATAACTTTAGCCTTTTTTTCCTTCGTAATCATCTGACAATATTACCTTTCAAAAATCTATCTTTGTTTATCCAAAATTCTAAATCTATCGGACTAGGCGATTATAACAACAAAGTTAAAAGTTGCAATAGTTTTATTATATCAGCAAAAACAGAGGTTAAAAGGCGGGTAAATAGACAGTTTATCTACCTAAGTGATTATTTTTAAAGCGGTTACAAAAAGACCACGGCTTAATGTGCCATTACACTCGAAATCTTGAATATCGGCAGCAGCAACGCAATTGCTATAGTTCCTATGATAACGCCCATCATTATTATCAGCAACGGCTCAATCATACCGGTAACATTTTTTATAGAGTTTTTGAGTTTTTTGTCGTAAAAAATGCTGACCTTTTCACAAACAGGGCCAAGGGTGCCGCCTTTTTCTCCGGCTTTAATCATTTGAGTTACAGCCGGCGAAAGAAGTTTGCTGTACGAGGCAAGGTTCATTGCTTCGGAAAACTGGAAGCCGGCTTCCACCCTGTCACAAGTCTCAGACCAAAAAATGGCGAAATAGTAATTGTCGCACGCAGAGCGGACGATTTTGAGAGTATCCAGAAGCGTTACGCCTGTGTTGAGCATTGTGGCCATTATTCTTGTACTTTTTGTCATAATGCTATCTATAAACATCGTACCAAGAAGCGGAGTATGCAGTTTTAAATAATCAAGAATTCTCTGTCCCCTCTCTGTCCGCAGGGCATAAATTATGCCGCCAACAATAAGACCAAGCACAACAAAAATTATCGATGCAGATTTAGCATTGCTGACGACTTTGCTGAAATTGACCAGCATTAAAGTAAGCCCCGGCAGTGCCTGTCCTCTTGACTCATATATCTTTGTAAACTTCGGAAGAACGAAGAACAGCAGCGTTACAGTTGCGACAACCGCCATAAACATCATAATGGCAGGGTAAATCAGAGCACCCTTGATTTGCTTTTTTGTTTCCATTTCACTTTCGAGATATCCCTGAAGCACATTGAGCATTTCAGGCATTTTACCTGCCGCCTCGGAAGCTTCAATAATACCGATGAACATAGAATCAAAAATTTTCGGATAACTTGAAAGTGTGTCAGAAAAACTTTCGCCTGCCTGAATCCTGTCGGATATATCAAAAAGTATAGTCTGAAAAGCCCCTGGTTTTGTCTGCGCGGCAATAGCCTCGACAGCATCGCTGAGAACCACGCCACTGGAGAGCATTACGGAAAGCTGATTTGCGAAAAGCACAAGGTCAGATTGTTTCGCCTTGGATAAAGCTCCGATCTGAGCGGTTTCGATATTCGACGAAAGTAATGAATCAAGTAAACCGGCCATTTAGACACCCTTTAATTATTTCCTAATCCTCACAAGCCGCAACACGGATAACTTCGTCAATCGTGGTAATACCGGCCTTCACTTTATGCAGTCCGTCAATATGAAGAGATGCCATTCCATTCTTTATTGCAACATCTCGTATTTTTTTTATGCCGGCATTATCAGCAATCAATTCCTGTATCTGGCCGTCAGGAACAAAAAGTTCGTGTATGGCTATTCGGCCAAGATAGCCGGTATTCCTGCATTTCTTACAGCCAATGCCGCGATAAAATTTCACAGAAGTATCAACGGATTTTTCGACTATTTTTCTTACGGCAGCAGGAGGCTCGTACTCTTCCCTGCAATTTGAACATATTTTCCTGACTAATCGCTGCGCTAGCACACCAACCAGAGATGCTCCGACAAGATATGGAGCAACACCGAGATCTATAAGTCTTGTTATCGCACCCGGTGCACTGTTCGTATGAAGAGTAGAAAGAACAAGATGGCCGGTCAGTGCAGCCTGAACTGCAATATTAGCAGTCTCGGCATCACGAATTTCCCCAATCATCACGATATCAGGGTCCTGACGAAGAAGACTTCGCAGTGCCGAAGCAAATGTAAAACCGGCAATGTCATTAACCCCGAATTGGTTGACTCCGGGAATATGGGCTTCTACGGGGTCTTCAACTGTACATATATTTACCTCATCGTTGTTCAACTCCGACAGAATTGCATAAAGAGTGGTATTCTTTCCTGAACCTGTAGGACCCGTCACAAGGATGATACCGTTAGGGGAATGAACTTTTTCTTTCAACAGTTTTAAGTTATCATAACTAAAGCCAAGAGTTTCAAGATTGAACAGCATCCGTTTGGCATCAATAATTCTTATGACAACCTTTTCACCGAACTTCCCGGGCATAACGGAAACTCGCAAATCAATCGGACGGCCGCCAACCATTACATGGATGCCTCCGTCCTGCGGAATCCTGCGCTGGGCAATATCAAGCTCAGCCATAATCTTTATACGGGAAACTACCGCTGAGAGCATCTGGAAAGGCGGACGGATTTTCTCATATAATCTGCCGTCAACACGATATCTCACTCGAAGTTTTTTATTGTCCGGCTCGATATGAATATCGCTGGCATTTTCATGAACGGCATTATAAATGAGATAATTGACGAGTTTGATAATCGGCGACTGGCCGGCAACTTCCTCAAGATTAGAAATGTCTTCAGAGATATTTTCAATAAGCGTAAAATCATCGAGACCTGTCTCGTCGATAATATCGTCTATAACAAAAATGTTTGATGCAGGCATATAAGCCTGAAGCGTTGCGGATATGTCCTTTGCCGTTGCGCAAACAACCTGGACCGCACAACCGCTGATTCTTTCAATTTCATCAATGAGAAATACATTCGCAGGTTCGCTTACAGCAACAGTCAGAGTATCGTAAACTCTAAAAAGAGGCAGAACGCAGTGTTCTCCAAGAAATTCCCTCGGAAGAATTTCTATGATATTAGGATCGCAGATTTTAGGACTCACCTGCGCATATGGCACACCATAAGCCTCCGCAAGAGCTGAGGCAATATCATTTTCTGCGCAGTAACCCTTCTCTATAAGCAGTTCGCCAAGAAGCTTTTGATGACCTCCGTCGTTCTGGTGCGAAAGTGCTTCCTGAATCTGCTCAGCGGTTATTATACCCCGCTGCTGAAGTATTTCGCCAAGCTGTAATTTTGTTGCCGTTGCATTTTTCATATCTTCAATACATCCTGTTTTATGTAAAACTCTTGACTGCCCCGGCCAACTCTTCATAACAGTCAAGTTTACTGTCCATACGGGTTAGTTCAAGAATTTTGGCGATATTATCGTCAAGACCTGCAAGCTTGAGCTGACTTTTGTTGTCGTGGCAATAATCACGAAGCCAAAGAAGCTGCTCAAGGCCTTTACTGTCAATAAACGGGGTTTTACTCATATCAAGAACTATGCCCGCCATATCGGCTCTGATAAGTTCCGCCATCTGGCCCTGAAAAGTTTTGCAAAACTCTTCAACAAACTCACCCTGGAGTTCGACAACCGTAATATTATTATATTCCTGGTGTTTTATTTTCATCTTAGAAGCGCTCCTACCGCAACAGTGCCATAATCGCTGACACCGTCGGTATAATAACTTTCCAGTTTTCCATCCTGAATAATTTCCCAAAGTTTACTAATGTTGCTGTTGAGGAAAATCGAGCCTATTTCCGGGTCAAACTGTCCTCCGATACCATTTTCTATTTCAGCTATCGCAGTGTCAATATCCAGGGCTTCTCTATAGGTTCTCTTTGATGTCATAGCGTCAAAAGCATCGGCAATCATTACGATTTTACCAGCAAGCGGAATATCTTCCCCGGATAGACCCTTTGGATAACCTGTACCGTCGTATCTTTCATGGTGATAGAGCACGCCCGGCACAACATCAACCATTTGGCGAATTTCCGAAAGAATCCCGGCGCCTATCGTCGGATGGGTCTTTATCTGGTCATACTCTTCTTCGGTAAGTTTGCCTTTTTTGCCCAATACAGCTTCTGAAATTCCTATTTTACCGATGTCGTGCAGCAGACCGGCAAGATAAATCTTCTGTATATCATCGCTCGCAAGCTCGCCGGTAGCGTGTGAATAATGCTCGGCAATCCATTTGGATATCATTGCAACCCGTTCAGAATGACCGCGAGTATACTGATCTTTTGCATCAATACTGCTTGTCAGAGCCTTGAGTGAACCAATAAAAAGCTCTTTAAGTTCGCGAAACAGGCTTTGATTCTCAATAAAAACGGCACATTCATTGGCAACAGAATTAAATAGCTTGCCATCGATACTGTCGAAATCCGCCTTGTTTAGTCTGTTTGTAGCAACCATCATTCCTATGATTCTATCCTTGCCGTGAAGCGGCACGGCAATTATATTCTTAACTTTTCCAAACCACTCATACTTGAAAGGAGCGTCAACTTCGCTGTCCAAAAGAGCGTCTGAACCATTCTTAAGTTCGGCCATAAGCCTTTCAAACAGGATTTCATGCATATTTTCGTGCCTGTTATCAATCGCAATAAGACCTGTGCCGGCTGTAAGTATAAGCCTTCTTGAATCACCGACTTTCTTCTCCAGAAATATCGCGATACCTTCGACATTGACAAGTTCGGTAAGATTGTCGCAGGCCATCTGAAGATAATTCGAGTCAGACTGAGTCATCTTCATATTTGCGCTCATCTTGTACAGAAGCATAAGCTCTTCATAGGTCTGAGCAAGTTCATTGCTCACAAATTCTATCTGCTGATGATTTTTAGTCGTATCGTTCAGGGAAGATATAAACATCTTCAATATCTGCCGCATAAATTTCGGATAGCTGGCCTGATTGTTATGATTTGAGGGTCCGGATATAGCATCACAGTCCACAAGGATGACCGCCGCCGTCTCACCATTAATCCGAAGCGGCGATGCAAGTATCTGACCGAATTTGCCGAACTCTTCTATTTTGCAGGATTGCAAATCAAGAAGATGCTTTGCGCAGGCAACGATTGCTTCATAATCACTGACAAACTTGCCGCCGTTGAAATTCAAAACAAGATTAAGCTCTGAATCATAAACAATGACATTGGCTCCGAACACGGAAACTTCCTGCCCAAATTTCTTGATGAGCCTTAACTGCATAGTGCCAAGCTGGAAACCTGCTGTTTTTAACATAGATAATTATCCTGTCTTTATTATCGCATTGCGGAACTCTGTAACACATTTTCAACATGACTTAAAAGCTCTTTCGGGCTGAAAGGCTTACTGAGACACTCAGCAATATTGAGCTTCTCTTTCTGTTCATCCTCAATGGCAAACCCTCTTGCTGTAAGTATTATAACGGGTATATGCTCAAGTTCGGGAGTAGAACGAAGCTTTTTTACCAGCTCAATACCGGTCATCTGCGGCATTTGATAGTCGGTTATAATAACATCCGGCTTTTCTTCACAGCACAGCTCGTACGCCTCGGCGCCGTTATCCGCGGTTATCACATCAAAGCCGTTATTACGAAGTTTCATCGCAACGACATGCACAATGTGCGCTTCATCGTCTGCCACTAAAACTTTTCTATTTGACATTTTAGCACTCCTTAAATAAGAGTTACCCTGCAAAAGATTTTTCCATCGCTGCCAACGGCAACTCAAAACCGAAGCTGCTTCCTTTTCCTATCTCGCTGGCCACAAAAACCCGACCGTTATGAACCTTTTCAATAATCTGTTTTACGAGATTAAGGCCGAGACCGGTGCCTTTTGCACATTTATTATTAGCCTTTACCCTGTAAAATTTATCGAACACTTTCAACAGGTCATCAGAAGGAATGCCGACTCCGGTATCCGTTACAGTTACCCTCGCAACGCCTTCAGACTCGTCAACCTCGCTGTTTACGGTTACCTTTCCGCCATTCGGAGTATATTTAACCGCATTGCTGAGCAGATTAATTACAACCTGGGAAATCATATCTTTATCGGCAACGACCTGGTCAAAAACTATGGAAGTCTGATCTTCAACGGTTATATCCTTCTCAATGGCATAGCCCTTAATCATTTGCACGGCATCGCGGACTACCAGAGCTGTGCTTAAGGCTTCTTTGTTGACCTTTATAAGGCCGGATTCTATACGCGATATATTGAGAATATCTTCTATAAGACGATTAAGTCTCTGTGCCTGGTTCTGTATGATTGAATAAAATTCATTTCGAGTTTTTTCGTCATTGGCTTCGCCATCAACAAGCATTTCTGAATATGCTGTAATCGAAGCAAGCGGCGTCTTCAGCTCATGTGAAACATGGCTTACAAAATCATTTTTCATCTGTGATATTTCTTTTTCTCTCGTAATATCATGCAGAACCGCTACGGTACCGCAGACCTCATCTTCATCATCGTAAATACAGGATATGGTACAATTATATACCAACGGATTCTCAGCAGAATCGAATATCAACTCATGCTTGATATGCCTGGCCTTGCTCTTTCTGCTGCTGGTAATCAGTTTTATGAGTTCGTTTTTGCTTACAAGTTCATCGAGCAGCTTAAGAGCCGCCTTTTCAAGGTCAAAACCGAAAAGCACCCCCGCCGGTTCATTTGCCATAAGCAGTCTGTCATTGGCATCGGTAACTATAACAGCATCTGAAATGCTGTAAATAATCGCTTCGGTATTCCGTTTCTGCCTTTTCAAAAGCTGAACCTGCAGACGCAGGTCCTTGGTTTCTTTAACGCATTGCGAAGCCTTTTCGCGCTGGCCTTTATAATCGTTTTTGAGACCTTCAAACTGGGCAAGCAGAAACTTACGGTCAATAAATGTAAACCAGCCGATATACGCAGTAACGCCGACGGCAGCAATAATCAGCAAAACCTCAAATACTCCCGTCCCGCCGGCAGGTATCGCTGCAGCAGCCAGCAATCCGATTAAACCAAGTCCCGCCGGCAAAATATATTGTTTTTTATTTGTCATCGTCACCCTTATTTACGCTTCCACTTTCCATCCATTTTTCTATCCGTTTCATCGAGCATTACTCTTTCCGATGCCCGGAGTTTGGCCGGGTTGGTTTTGGCAAGAATTTTTTCTTTCAGCCTGACCGCTTCAAGAGCGTTCGGCCTGAATCCTATAATCCAGTCCAACTCTTTAAGAGCCTTGTCATATTCCTTATCCTCATAATACTCAACAGCCCTCGCGTAACCTTCTTCGTAAATCCTTGCTCTGGTAATGGGGTTCATTCTCTTTCTCGAACCATGGGTAATTCTGTCTATATCCTGCTGCTTCCTTGCAGACTCTGCCGCCAAATCATCGGGGGTATTGATAATATGCGGCGTTATCAACACAATGAGTTCTGTACGAATATTAGCATCCCTGGTGCTCTTAAACAAATTGCCTATGATTGGCAAATCACCTACAACAGGCACCTGAACATCGGTATTGGTAAGTTCTTCTTTAAACAGACCGCCTATAATTATCGTCCTGCCGTCCTTTACCATTATGTTGCTTTTAACCTGCGTAACAGTTTTTAAAGGCAAATTACCATTCGCATCCAATACCGTACCGGTACTTAATTCAGGATTAATCTCCATACGAATATATCCGTCTTCGCATATAAAAGGCCTGAATTTCGGTATCGTACCGCTTATGAGAAAATCCACCGAAGTTGTTGTGGTCTGCCCCTGAGTCGTGCTGGCGGTATAGCCCCTCTCTTCGCCGATGTTTATGTAACCGGCCTGTTTATTCAGCGCCATAATCTTCGGATTAGCAAGCACTGTCGTATCAGTAATTCCCTCCTGAGCCGTAATTGCTGCGGTTATCTCATCGTTATTAAGCGTTGCGGTAAATGCTGTAGCTGCAGAGTTGTGAAGGTCTGCGGATATACCAAAAGGAGTAGAGGTTTCGGCAAGGCCACCAATTTTGCTCCAGTCTATACCAAAGTTTGTCGTTTCTGACAGTTCCGCCTTGAGAATTGTAACCTCAACCATAATCTGCTGAGGTCTTATATCTATTTCCTTTATCATCCTGCCAATCTGGTCGAGCCTTTCGGGGAAATCAAAAACTACAATTGTATCCCTAATCGAAGCGGTATCGCCGCCGCTGCCCGCGTCTGTGTCAACCTTCGCGGCAGTCGTTGAAGCAATTTTCCCCGATATGCTGAGTATCGGTGCTATGAGAATTTTCGCATCCTCGGCGTTTATATAATTGAGCGTATATACTCTGCTGGTCATTCTCGTTATATCCTGAGAATACCTGGCATATTCTTCATTCGTATAAACTCTGATGAAATTACCTTCAGTCTCATAGAAATATCCCGGACCGAGTATGGCATTCAGTGCCTGCTCAAATGTAACCTCATAAAGGCTGGTGACATTGAGTTTGCCGATAATGTTCGTAGAGGGAATGATATTTTTCTTGTACTTTGCGCCCAGAAATCGCAATGCGTCCCTGACGGACATATCTTTTCTGAAATTTATAGACTGCACAATCCGCTCGTCAAAAGCCTCATTCCCATCGGAAAACTCGGCGGAATCATCGATTAAAACGCCACTGTCCGCCTGTTCGAGAAGAACCGACTGATTATCCACCGGCTGGTTTGTCTCGGCATGAGCAACCACTATCAAAATGACAGTGGTTATTAGCATCACACAGAGAAAAATTACATTCCTTTTATTAATTTTTATTTTCTCGTTTTTATTTTCCATAATTAATTCCTTTACTGTTCTGGTATCAACAGTGATTCAGGTATTTTTTTTGTTACTATTATTCCGTTACATTCAAGCTCCACCTTGTTTTCATAAATTTTTACAACCTTAAAAACATAACTCTCATCATGAAATACAAACTTGAAGCTCCGTCCTTCTTCCAAAAGTTTATCTTCCATAAAAGCCTGCGGCTTTTTATCATTCACTATTGCTATAAGTTCCATTGCTTCAACAGCGGCAGAAGCCCCGCCCGAATTTTGCGAATCGCTTTTAGACGGCATTTCGACTGAGCCGCCCATATCAACGCCAAATTCCTTAAAAGACCTTGCGTCAAAAAAATCATTAGCAAGAACATTATGTCTTTGCGGCAAAAAGGGAAGTTCAACAAAAACTGTTTTCGACGGCGACAAAACGGCTTTTACTAAATCAGAATTTACCGCCGTTGCCGCCTGCGGGGTCGATTTACCGACAAAAACCCTTAACCACAAAACACCCATAACCGCAAGCAGAACCAACGCGACTACAAGCTTTTTTCGCTGCAAAGCAATATTCGCAGAGGCGGCCCTTTTTCTGTCAACAGTTTTTTGCGGTGTTTGTCTCACTTATTTATTCCTGTAAAAAATATTCGTTTCCGCCTGCATAACCAGACTGCCGTCAAATTTATCACTCCCTATCATCGAAACTTCTTCCATTTGAATAACCCGCTGAAAACTCTCCATCGCCTTGAAAAACTTAAAAATATGTATAAGCTTTCCCCTACACTGTATATGAACCGGTATTTTGAACACTCTGCCTGCCTGAGTCTCCTGACCCGGCTGAATAACAAGATCGTCAAGCCCCTGCTGTTTCATTACAGTTGCAAGAGCCTGAAGGAACTCACCATGCGACCTGCCGACTGGAATTTTGGCGTCAAAATCACTTATCTGCCGGTCCAAATCCTCAATTTCCTGGCGCAACTGCGGCAGAGTATCCAGACGCATCCCCATAGAATTATTTTCCGTCATTAAAGCCATATTCTCTGCCTTGAGCATTCTGGCCTTTTCATTTAGCGGCAGATATTGAAAAAATAAAAACGCCGCCGCCATGGCTACCACCACAACAGACATAACAATTTGTTTTTGTTCTAATTTAGCTTTCATACTTATTATTTCACAATATAATTAGACAGATAACAGGTCATCTCAAATTCACAAACCTGCCGCTGACCAAGATTAGTATTCCTTGAAAAACCTGGTATAACCTGAAAAAAATAATCAGACTGTTCCAGCTTATTAAGCGTCTCGGCCACCTGAGCGGCATCGGAAGCGAGACCGCTGAAAACAATTTTAAATCTTGCATTGTTACTAAAAGATTTTGACTTATCAGCATCTGGGGAAAAAACCTGGATTCCCGTTTTTATACCCTGCTGCCCAAACAACTCTTTTTTTATTTCAAGTTTTTTCAATACAACTCTTCTGTCAAACAGATGAGACATTTCCGCAATAATATTTGAAACAACTATATGCGAATCAACACTGTCGAGAATTTTCTGTTCAGAAAGCAAAAGACCCAGCTTGCTTCGGGCATTGTCATATTCGTTCTGTGCCAGCATTTGAGTAAACCTTGAATTCTGCAGCGCCGTATTTTTAGCCCTGGCGACCGCAACCCTGCCGTTGGCAAAAATGGTCCAGACCGTCATTACCAGGACAATAAGCCCCAGCGCAATATAAAATTCGCGGTGCTTTTTCTGCTGCGAGCGTCCTTGCTTGTACCACTCAGGTAGAAAATCAATCTCTTTCACAGCTAATCGCCTTTTCAGCTATATCCACACCTTTGAGGCAAAGCCCGGTAGCTACTGCCCATTCACAA
>JAQTQF010000274.1 GCA_028712345.1 Phycisphaerae bacterium
CCAACACTTTTTCCGTCCTGCCAACGAACGCTTTATTCAGTTCCTCACTAACCTTTTCCTGTACCGCAAGCAATTCTATATTTCTTCTTTTTTTCACCTCAGCCGGCACATCATCAGCCGTTTTTTCATCTGCCCTTGTGCCGGGGCGAGGAGAGTATTTGAAAATGAAACAATTTTTATACCGAGCCTTCCGAACAAGCTCCGCGGTCTTTTGAAAATCGGCTTCTGTCTCCCCGCAAAAACCAACGATAAAATCGCCTGCTATCACAATATCAGGTACAATCTCTCTTGCCCTGCTCAAAAGCCCAAGATATTCGGCGCAGGTATAATGCCTGTTCATCACCTTTAAAATCCTGTCCGAGCCGCTTTGTGCCGGGATATGCAGATACCGGCAGACTTTCGGCAAATCCGCCATTGCCTTAAAAATCGACTCATCGAAATTTTTCGGGTAGCAGGTAACGAACTTTATCCATTCAATTCCGCTTATTTTACTAACTTCGTAAAGCAAATCGGCAAACGAGACTTTCTTGCCGTCTTCATCATAGCGATAAGAATTAACCGTCTGGCCAAGCAGGGTTATCTGTTTAACGCCCGCATCGGCAAGTTTTTTTATCTGCTCTATGATTTTTCGCGGCGGTCTTGAGACTTCCGGCCCGCGAACGAAAGGCACAACGCAGTAAGAGCAGAATTTATCACAGCCGTGCATCACGCGAATAAACGCCTGGGACGGAAGATTGTCTTCCTGCGAATCATAGGCGCCCTCAAAATCATCGAGCTTTTCAGTATCCTGCGGCAAAGGTTTGCTCCTGATATTATCGCTGACTGCTTTTTGCTTTTGTTCGCTGTTTATCGCACCATTTACAAGATTTACAAGTTCCGGTATCTGCAGCGGCCCGCAAACGATATTAACCGCCTGATGACCGAGCAAGTCATCTTTCAATCTCTGAGCCATACAGCCGAAAACCGCGACAATCACCTCCGGTCGGGTTTTCTTTAAATGTTTCATAGCCCCGAGAAACGACAGCACTCTTTCTTCAGCATGATTGCGTACCGAGCAGGTGTTTACCAGCACAACATCGGCCTGAGTTGGGGAATCAGTCAATGTGAAACCTGCCTGTATGAACGAATTAACAACTAAATTGCTGTCGAGCTTATTCATCTGACACCCATAGGTTTGGAGGAATACTTTCATAGTATCCCTCCAAAACTAAGCATAGTTATATTGATTGTTGATTTCATAAATCCCTATAAATCGGCTTATTCTCGTTTTCTTCCGCTCAGCAGAACAATGTCCCGAAGCTGTTCAATATTTTTCGCCGCAAACCACCGTTCTTCAAATTCAGGCTCACTGACTATATGAGCTATCGACATAAGCGCCCTTAAATGATAATTTCTTTCATCGGCTGAACCGATAAGCACGAACGCCGTCCGCACCGGCTTTTGCAGTTCGGAAAATATAACTCCCCCCCTGCATCGTGCAAGAAGAATTTCAAATACATTATTCCCTTCCACAACAATATGAGGTATCGCAAGTCCGGGCCTGATAACGGTATTTGACTCCTCTTCCCTCTGAATAAAAAGTTCGTACAGCCTGTCTCTGTCCACATTAAGCTTTGGCGACAAAGCATCGGATGCTTTATGGAAAAGCTCTTGGGCTGAAATTGTTTCATCGATATCAAGAATCACGGATTTTTTTACAAGCTCGTCAAACCTGTCGGCAATAATCTCGTCCCTCTCCAGAGACATTTGTTTCAACTCATCCTCAAGACCTGTCCGCTGGATATGTCTGGAGACAATATTTTTGACAAGATACACTATCGCCGACTGCCTGTCGATTCGCCGCTGAACATAGAACAAATACCAAACCATTGCGATTATCGCAAATACGCCCGTCAGAGCCAGCGGAACATACCCCATCTCAAAAATCAGCATCAGGTAAATGATAATTATTCCAATCTGCATCCACGGCGTAAAAGGCGCCTTGAATGTCGGTCTGTATGCCTGAATCCCGCTGTGCCGCATTATCACTACCGAAGCGTTCATCAGAATAAACATAACTATCATTATCGTCGAAGCGGTCTTGACGAGATTTTCGACGCTTAATGTAAAAATCACAATCAGCATAAAACCGGCGGTTATCAGAAGCGAAAAATGCGGCGTATGAAATCGCTTTCCAGTAGCGGATAAAAATTTCAGTAAAAGGCCGTCTCTGCTCATCGCCATCGGCGTTCGAGACGCGCTGAGCAGTCCCGCGTTCCCCGTCGTCGCAAAAGCAAGAAACGCACCGATGCCGATTACAACTTCTCCCGCGGTCCCGGCAATGGCTTTAGCAGCAAGCGCTATCGGCGACAGAGACCCGCTTAGAACTTCCGGCGGCAACACCCCCACCGCTGCGAAAACAACAAGGATATATAACACATTTACCACCAGAAATGCTGAAAACATACCGAGTGGAATATTCCTCGGGCCGTTTTTAACTTCCTCGGAAACATCTATAACCTTTGTCAAGCCCCCAAACGAAACAAAAACCAGACCGGCAACCGCAAATATGCTCTTAAATCCGTATGGCATAAACGGCGAAAATTTCTGCGGCTCAACAAAAGGCAGTGCCTTGACGGTAAATCCGGCAAGAATCAAAATAAGACCGATGACAAGAGATACCTGCAGAGAACCTGTCCCCTTGACGCTGATAAGATTAAAAAAAAGAAAAAACAAACACGCCGCCGCGGAAACAATTTTTATCGTGCCCTCTCCGCTGTCCGGAAAGAGCATCGTCGCAAGCGCCCCGATACCAACCATCGCAAAAGTTGCTTTCAGTGTAATCGCCAGCCAGTTCGCCAGACCCGCAAAAGTGCCCATCACAGGCCCAAGACTCCGCTCGACAAAAAAGTAACTCCCGCCGGATTTCGGCATCGCCGTGGCAAGTTCAGCATTCGAAAGCATCGATGGAATCATCAAGACCCCTGCCA
>JAQTQF010000029.1 GCA_028712345.1 Phycisphaerae bacterium
GGCGTTAAAGCTGCTCAATGAGAAATCCGCCGAGCCGATAACAGCCGGCCAGTGCATTGCTATTGAGGATTCAAGGTGGGGCATAATATCGGCAAAAAAAGCCGGTATGCAGGTTGTCGCCGTAACTAACAGCTATACGGCAGGGGAATTGACCGGTGCTGATTTGGTAGTCGATTCGCTGATGCAGCTCGACATCGGCGATTTGCAGAAACTTTGTTTATAATCTTTCCAAAATATAATCGATAACTTCCGCATCTGTGCCACTATCGGATATCGTTGTCGTCAGGATATTTCCTGTGAGCATATTTATAACGAGACCGGTTTGCTGCCGGACTGACAGATTCTCACTTATTAGTTTCAATTCTCTGGATTGTTTTATAAGCGTGAGATAGCTTTCGATATACCATTTCCAGAAGCCGTCCAATTTCTGTTTTACAGAGTTTTCGAGTGTTGGCATTTGGCAACTCAGGCGAAGCATAAGTTTGCAGTTTACCCATTGGCCGGAAGCATTTAATTCGAGAATTTGTTTAATTAGTGTCCTTAACTTTTCGAGAGGATTTAATTCACTCGGCAAAGACTCAAAGATATTCTGATACTCGGCCTGAACAATATCTATGATTTCGATGCAAACAAGCTGTTTGCTTTTGAAATAATGATAGAATGCGCCTTTTGTCAGGCCGGAGGCGGTAATAATATCGTCGATTGTCGTTTCGCTGTAGCCGTGCGTGCTGAAAAGGTTTTTGGCTGCCGCGATAATCTTTTGTTTTGTACTTATTTTTTCCATAGTCATTTCGGCAAATCCCGCAGACTGTGTTTAATTGCCTCAGAAAGCGTATCTCTATTGTTATCTATCCAGGCGCATTTTCGCTGAATCATTTTCAGGAAATCCGCCCCGGAAAGATTGACAAAAAACCCCGTAGCGGCGATGGGCAGTACGGCTTCGGCAATAAGAGTCTCAATCATCAAATCCGGCATTGTTTTGAACTGCTCTTCATTGAGCATATTCACTTCACAATACCCGTATAAAAAATGCACCAATTTTGACTGGTCGAGATAATCCGGCCAGTCTGCCGGGTTCGGCCTGCCTCCCACGATTGAAAACTGCAGCGCCCCATTCGCCAGGTCAGTCAGCATCGATGAAACCTTCAGCGAGTCAAAATCCAGGACGGCAGCAACTTTACCGCCACTGAAAAGCATATTGCCCGGATGCCAGTCGCCATGAATAATCTGCTGTGGCCATTCGTCATAGCCGAGCTGATTTACATTTACGCTCGAATTATTGTACATCGTCATAAGCGATTCGGTCGTTTTGCGTAATGTATCGTTGGCCGGGTCGCTGTTTTTTTCAGAACCGATTTTTTTTAAATATCCCCTTACAGCACTCGAATCATGAAAGCTGCCTTTGAGAGGTGTTGGCTGAAATGAAAAATCCTTCAAAAACAGGTGAAATTTTGCAAGCGAAGAGCCGCAATCGACAACGGCTTCGATGCTGCCGTCGAAACGAGTCCCGTTGACAAATTCAAATAATTCGTATATGTGGTTGTCCAGCTCAAGAAAGCTGTTTTTTTCGTCGCGGCTGCAAATGAGTCTGGAAACAGGGAAATTTTTGTCTTTAAGATGCTGCTGAACGGCGTGCGCAAAGGCCACACGATAACGGTCGTCTTTGCCCTTAGCTCGTCTTTTGAGAAGGTATTTGCCGGAATCGGATATTATTATCTGCTTGGGTGCGCCTCTGTTGCCTGCCACCAGCGGTTTTATCTGCTGGATAATGCCGATATCGTAATGGCTCAACACCTGAGCAAGCTCCTGCGATGTAAAATGAGCGCCGCCTTTGGGCATAAAAACTCCGCTAAAATCAAATAAACCACTAATATAATGGACTGAAAATGCGGATAAGTCAACGCAAAATGCGACGAATGACTAATTTGATGCGAACAGGAAAACGACCAGTAAAACAAGTATAGCTATAATTGATATGAGAACCGTTATCGTTACCTTATATTTGCCGATGGTATCTTCGGTATAAGTTTTGACTTCCGACTCAACTTTGACCGCCTCACCCTGCTGGAGCTGCTGGAGATCGGTAACATTGAATTTTCGCCTTGCTCTCAACGGCGGCTCGCCTCTGCTTACGGATTCGAGATCCATCATCAGTTCTTCTGCTGAGGCATACCTGTCTTCTTTCTTCTTGACCATCATAATTTCGATGACTTCCGATACACCCGTTGACAGCGATGTGTTTATATGGTCGGGCGGAACCAGGGCATCTCTGAGATGTTTTTTCATCACTTCCGGAGGAGTTGACGCGTCGAAGGGCACTCTGCCGGTTACCATATGATAGAAAGTCGCACCGAGCGAATAAATATCGCTTCTGGCATCGAGGTCCATTTCACCTCTTATCTGTTCGGGAGCAATATAGTAGGGCGTTCCGAAAGCTTTGCCGGCTTCGCTTTTGGCAAGCTGTACATCCGAGGCGTCACGAGCAAGACCCAAGTCTGCAAGTTTTACTACGCCGGCAGAATTTATCATAATGTTTTTCGGTTTTACATCCCTGTGGATTAAACCTCGAGCGTGTGCGTGAGCAAGAGCCATTGCGACCTGCTTTATAATGTTTATCGCTTCGGTTTCGGAGAATATTTTGCCATTTGCGATGTCTTCATAGATGGTCTTGCCCTCGACATATTCCATCACGAAATAATGATAACCGCCGGCCTCGCCTACATCGTAGGCGGCTACGATATTATTGTGGTTAAGCTTTGCCGCTGCTTTTCCTTCCTTGTAAAACCGCTGCACATAATCCGGGTTTTCACTGAATCGGCGTGGGAGAACCTTTATAGCTACCGTACGGTCGAGACTTATCTGTTTGGCCTTATAAACGATAGCCATCGCACCGGCACCAAGTTTGCCGAGGATTTTATAGCCGGGAATCTGCTCTGCGACATCTTTGGGTTCCTTGGCGGACTCCCTGGCGGCTTCTTTTATTCTTTTTGCCTGACTGGGTGTGATGAACTGGCCGGATACCAGAAGCTGTTCGAGAGTTGCCGGATTCTCGGCACCTCTGTCTTTGAACAGCTTTTTGCACTGTGCAATTTCTTCCTCAGTACAAAAACCTTGTTCGAGGGCGACTTTACCAAATATTGAATCGTAATTCGTTTCGCTCATTAGGCTTCGACAAATTTCTAAAAATAACAATCCTTTGGGTTAATTATCGGTCTATATTGGTTATTGTCAAAGAAAAACCGTCGTAAATCTGTGCACAAATGGCACTTACCTGAGTATAATCGGCATTTTTCGTATCCTAATTCAGTGGCTTTTTGCAAAAAACCCACAGGCCCGCTGTTAAATAGTACGCTCAAAAACTCCTGTTTGGCCGGGTTGAAATCCTGCCAAATTTTGTCAAGGGACTTTTGGTTGATATTTCCGATGATAATTCCGCTGCAAACGCCATTAAAGACATTTCCGTAAGGGTCGATATGAATTGATTTTGAATCTAAAAAAGTCCTTCGGCAGTTATTTGCGGAAATTTGCTCAATTTCTTTATCGGCAAGGACTTGTGCTAATTTACCAGCCGCTCTGCCGGTGAATCGGCATCGGTATTGTTCGTGAGATTCGACAAATATATTCATTTTTTGCTCTTCCGACAGCCCTGTAAGTTTTGGTACATCCTCGATGTATTTTTGCCAGCGAAGCAGAACCCTGTCAGAGCCTAAAATTCGGCAGGCAGTTTCATAAAGCAATTTGACCCTGTCGAAATCGACAAACTCAGCATGGAAGGGGTCATAGCTGATTTTAACCCTTCGTACATTGTGCGAATCAAGGAACTTGAGCCTTTGAATTATTTGGTTTTGATCCGTTGCCCAATATCCGTTGGTTTCCACCATATCGACGGAGCCCAGTCTGAGTTCTACGGCTTTTTGCAGAATTTCGCAAAGCCTGTCATAGAATAAAAAAGGCTCTCCGCCTGTCAGGTGAATTTTTGCGTTTTCGCCGGCAATGTTAATCAATCCCTGCCAGCCGGCAATCGCAGTCTCGACACTCATCAATCCTGCTTTCGCCGGGCCGCAATTATAATAGCAGCATCGACATTCAGCAGAGCATTTGTATGTGAGCATCAGGCCTGCCGATGTCCAGAGTTTTAGCTTGGGCTTATCAGGTGGTATATTTTTATTGTAGCCGTTGTCTTTTAGCTTAAGCAATTTTGAGAGTCGCCTAATGCAAAATCAGAAATATAAAACAATTTTTAAAAAATATTTACAGCTATTTCAGGAACTAATGCCGTTTTTATAGGACAACAAACCGGCCAGTCAGATTTCAGTCTACCTATAACAATATAATGTAATTTTGCCGTAAAACAAGCAAGATATAGTGTTATCTGTTATAGGTCCTTAAGTTGTTGTTTCGGGTAGATTTAAAGAAAATCAGCCTCAAGTTCCGATATCTCTAAAGGTTGGGTAACCGGATTGGTATTTGGAGATGTAAAAGTGAGCAAACGAGAAATTATTGATTTTATCTGTCAGATTAACCGCAGCGCAAAGCCGGAGTTTTTGGCGCATTTTCCTCTTTCTGAACTTAGCAAGTATCTCGACAACCTTATGGAAATAGATGTTAGCGAACCGCAGCTTGTTGAGTGCTGATTTTACTTTTACGGTTCATAATAAAAGGCCGGTTTTAAACCGGCCTTTTGCGTTCAAATCTTAAAGAACTCAATATCACTCCGCAATTCTAATTGTCTCCGGCGGCATCATAGAGCTGTCCATCATCCGTAGCACGGCAGGAGCCGGGCATCTTGTTTGACAATCGCTGGTCGTGCGGAACTTTTACTTTTACGGTTCCCTCACATTCGCCGCCGTTATCGTCAATCGCAATAAAGCTTATCACATAAACGCGTCCGTTGCCGTTTCCCAAGCACTCTGCGCGAAGCTGAGCAGTATCGCTGTCTATGCCGGCAGCGTCGGGAGAATACTTAACTCCGCCGGCTGCTGTCGGCTCATCGCTTGTTATGCTGGTAATTATAATGCTTACATTATCGCTGTCGGGGTCTGTTATTCCATTTATAGCGATAGGAACCATCTGGCGGTTGGCAGGCCACAGACAAGCCGGCTCGGCATAGGCGCCGGAGCAATCGGGCGAACGGTTCAGTGAAAATGTCGCATCGTCGCTGGTTGAATATCCGCTTAGCGGACAGCGTTTGGATTTGGCCGTAAAGGTCAATGTTGCAGGAATATTTGCCTCGGCAGGAGCGGTTATCGTTACGATATTGTTCACATCTATTACCGCAGTCCAATCGGCAGGTATGCCGCTTACAGACCATTCGACTTCATTTGGCTGGAATCCGCAGGTTGGGTCGAGATAATCATCCAAATCAAACTGCTCGAACGGAGCCGTCTGGTCGGGGATGTCAAATATATTAGGTTCTGCGCAGGGCAGAGGCGAACCCCGCAGCGCAAGACTATATTCATAGCTTGCGGCAATGGCGACGAAATTGTTCCCCGCCAGTGGTGTCGCCACACCAGCCCAATTGGCTCCCCATCCAATGATACTGCCGTCGGACTTCAGGGCAAGACTATGAAATCTGCCTGCGGCAATAGCGACAAAATCATTACCTTCCGGAACTGTCGCCTGACCAAAGTCATTCCACCCCCATCCGACGATACTGCCATCGGATTTAAGGGCAAGACTATGTTCACCGCCTGCAGCAATGGCAACAAAATCATTCCCTATCGGAGAAGTTGCCTGACCATAATGATTATCCCCCCAGCCGACGATACTGCTGTCAGACTTAAGCGCAAGACTATACTGCCCGCCTGTGGCGATGGCGACAAAATCGTTCCCTGCCGGAGGTGTCGCCTGATGAGATGAATTGTCCCCCCAGCCGACAATAGTGCCATCGAATTTAAGAGCCAGATTATGCCACCACCTGCCTGCGGCAACGGCCATGAAATAATTTCCTCCCGGTGGTGTTGCCTGACTTCCCCAAGCAATGATACTCCCATCGGATTTAAGGGCAAGACTATACCAACCACTTGCAGCAATGGCTATGAAATCATTTCCTAGTGGTGGTGTTGCATTGCCAACATCATTTCTTCCCCATCCGACAATACTGCCGTCAGACTTGAGGGACAGACCATGTTATAGGCCTGCAGCGATAGCTATGAAATCATTCCCTGTAGGGACTGTTGTCTGGCCATATTGATTGTTCCCCCAGCCGACAATGGTGCCGTCAGACTTAAGGGCAAGACTATATCTCCCGCCTGCGGCAATAGCTACAAAATCATTCCCTGCCGGAGGTGTCGCCTGACCAAAGTCATTCCACCCCCATCCGACGATACTGCTGTCAGACTTAAGCGCAAGACTATACTGCCCGCCTGTGGCAATTTTCGTAATATTAGTCAAAGGAGCATTAGGTGTCTTTTGGCTGCCCCAGCCGACTATTTCATATCCGCAGGCTGCGGGGGCAAACAGAGTTGTAAAGAGTAAACCTGCCGCGATAATGCCGATAACACGATTGTGCAAAAATGTGCTTTTCATATCCCATCCTCTCCTAAATATTGTCAAACTTGAATCTCCCTAATGAATCCGCTTAACTCTGGAATTATACCAATCCCTGCCTTGAATTACAAGAATTTAATTTTGCAGGAATGACCCCAAATTCCGCCTTCAGCGGGCAGGAAAGTAAATGAGTGGATGGGTAAATATGTTGATGGGTTGGAAACGAAAGACTAAAGCGGTGATGGTATATTTTCTCCGCTTAATATCCTGCCGACCGAATCGACGGTGTTGAGTTTGAACTTTAGCATTACCGGCGCAGTGTTTGCAGGCATATTAAAAACGAAGTCATATAGCCTTGCTTTTTCGGCAATCTCTTCCGTGAGACCTTTTTGTTCAACGATATTCGCGTTTTTGATGAAACCTAAAGGGTAGATGACCTGGCTGCTGCCTTTTAAATCTCCGGCAGAATCTTTATCTTTGCACACAAGTCCGACCTGAGCCAAAGTAAAAGTTATTTTACCGCTTTCCGGCAGGGCTCCGCCGTCCTTAATCTTCCTGCCGTTTATCTCCGCTCGAACGATGAGTTGTTTCGCATTTGCCGGCATCTCTATCGGCTGATTATCCGAGGCGGATATAAGTTCACTTTCAATCAGCCAGGCGCCTTTTACTTTGATTGCGTTTACGCCAGCCATCAATACATTATTTGTACTATCCTTTCTGATACAGTTAAGATATATCTCATTTAAAAAATCCGGATGAAATACTGCCATGCTCTTTTCTCCGCTCATCGAGCCTTTACTCAGCCACGAAGCGAAATTTGTGACAAACCCGTCGGCATTTAAGATTAGCGTTTTATCGGGTTTTGAAGGATTTTTAATCTCTTTTTTCAGTGCGAACCGTTCGTAAGGCCATCCGCCGAGAGGCATCATAGCGGCGGCAGTCAATACAACACCTGCAATGATAAATCCTGCACAGGCGGCAACCATCGCCCTGGCTGCTCTGTCAATAAAATCGCCGAAGTATATATCCGCCGGTGCGAGCTGTTCGCCTGCTATATTAAATATGCAAAAAGTAACTGCGAAAACAAGCAGAAAAACTCCGCCCAGTACCCATTCGCCGCCGAAACCGTAGCCGAGGACAAATCCGGCCAGGGTTTCAAAAAAAGCCATTGCAACCATTAAGCCAACAACGGCACTTATCAGAATCACAAACGATTTTATCAGTGTACTCTTAAGATATACAACGATTACGGTTACAAGCATTATTAGAATTACAGCAAGTTCTGCCAGCATTTTTACTCCCAATTACTCCATTGCCTCGGTGGTTTTCTTTTTCTTTGCGTCCTGTGAGCCTGACAAGGCACGGATGACTTCGTTTATGCTTATCAGCCCCGTAGCTACTTTTCTTATGGCCTGTTCCTGCATATAGAGCATTCTTGCGTGTCTGAAAATGTTGGCAATATCAGCCATACTCTTTGCCTGCTTGAGCAGCTTTTTGGTTTCGTCGGTAAGTATAATATATTCAAATATAGCTTCTCTGCCGTGAAACCCCGTGCCCTGGCAGTTTTCGCATAAGATGGGTTTTCCGTGTTTGGTGTATGCCTGTCCGGGGCGATAAAAAACCTTGATTTTTTCCGCCGGTATATTGAACTTTCTCAGCATATCTCTATTCGGCTCATAGGGCTCTCTGCACTTGTCGCACAGCTTCCTTACTAATCTTTGATTGGATATGCCGATTAAAGTATCAATTGCGAGTTTTCTGTCCCCGACAAGATTGAGCCATTTTCCCATAGTTTCTACAACGCTTGACGAGTCCAGTGTAACATATACCATCTTATTGTCTTTGGCTGCCAGGCAGGCCAGTTTGGCCACATCCTTTTCCTCGCCGTGTTCGACACCGATGATTTCCGGTCCGGTTCGCAGCATAGTTTGAAATTTTCTTGCATAGGTGGTCGTGCCTGTGTCGCTCATAGAATAAACGACCTGTGTTATGTTTGGCAGCTCGCCGGCAGGTTTTTTTTCGAGGACATTTATGTTATTCATAAAGGGGTCATTGTTGCGCAGCAACGCATATAAACTCGAAGTTACACCATTTTTTTTAGGGCCTGAAACAATGAATACGCCCTTTGGCCCGCTGCGAAGAGTCTGGAACTGTTCTAACTGGTCGGGCAGAAGTCCTATGCCGGGCAGCTGCATAAGATTGTACTCGGCAAACAGTTTGAGTCTTATCTGTTCGCCTGCCGTTGTTCCCGCAGTTGTCAGTTCCCATTCATGAGGTATGCCGTCCTTTTGCACGATAAAACGGCCGACCTGCGGTTTGCGTTTTTCTTCGACATCAAGGTCGGCGAGGTTTTTTAAATATCTTAAGAAAAATTCTATTTCTTCTCTGTCCCTGGGCGGCTGTTTTTCTGCTACGCCGTCGATAACGAGATGAATATCATACTGCTGAGCCGAAGGGAGAAGCACGGCATCGCTTGCTCTTCGCCAGATAGCGTCGTTGAAAAATTCCTGTGAGGTTTTAAATCCGAAGAATTCCGGTGTTTTTGACTGCGGCATTGGTACCGTGTTTTTGTTTGCCGTTATAAAGACCAGGCCTTTGGTGATTTTTTCGACTTGTTTCTTTTCATTGACAAACAGTCCCTTTATGTGCTCGACAGTTAAAACTCTCTGGAATTCGCTGACAAGGCTGTTGCGGTGCATAACATAAATTATTCCCATAGCTGCGACAGCGACAAGGTACATCAGGAATCCGATGATGAAAAGCGGAATTACAAGCCATATAACGCTACCGGCGAGGCCGGCGACAAATATTGCAATAGTCCACCTCGCAACATTTGTATGGACCTTTTCGGCGTCACTGTTAATCCATTTAATCAGCGGAATCCACAAAAAGAAGGCGATTACAAAAACAGCGAGTTTTACAACGGAAATATATGCACCGGTCTGAATTGTAGCTGTAATTATTGACATCAAATGTTCTGGTCCTTTTCCTGTTAAAGAATACTGCCCGCACTTGCTCTTATGCCTTTAAGAGCCATTTTAAGTTCTTCGACATTCGGAGCGTTCTGCAACGCCACTTTCAAATCAATCCATTCGCCCTCAACAAGCCTGCGCAGGCTTTCGGTGAAGTCCTGCATTCCCTCGTTCTGACAGGCTCTGATAACCGAATCAATATCAGATTCCCGTTTTTCTGATATCAGTTTTTTTACAATCGGGTTGGAAATTAGGATTTCCACCGCAGGCACTCTCTTGGCCTCCTTTTTCAATCCCGGCAAAAGCACCTGACATATAATAGCTTTGAATGCGGATGCGAAAGTTTGTCTGGCCAGCTCTCTTTCTTCCTGCGGATAAAGGTCAAGAATTCTCTGGATAGTCTGTGCTGCGCTTGCCGAGTGCAGTGTTCCGAAGACCAAATGCCCTGTTTCAGCCGCTCTCATTGCCGCCTGCAGTGTTTCATAGTCTCGCATTTCACTGATAACAACCACATCCGGGTCCTGCCGCATTAGAGATTGCAGGGCGACATTATAATCGTGCACATCGATACCGAGTTCTCTCTGAGATACGAGTGCCTTTTTGTCCGTATGTATAAATTCCAGCGGATCTTCTATTGTAATTATGTGACAGGATCGATTGCGGTTGATATAATCTATCATTGAGGCGATTGTAGTGCTTTTACCGCATCCGGTAGGTCCCGTAACGAGTACGATACCTTCGTGTGCCGTATTGGCGATTTCCTCTATTGTCGACGGCAGATGAAGAGTCTCAAAAGGCGGAATTTCAGAGGTTATCCTCCTGGCCGCAAGGCTTATCTTGGTTCTCTGCTTGAAAATATTTATCCTGAACCTGTCTGCCTGACCGACTTCGTGAGCAAAGTCCAGGTAGCCGTTTTCGAGGAAAAAAGTTTTTTGTTTTTCGCTTAAAATCTCGAAAACCAGTTTTTCAATTTTTTCCTCTGTAAGCGCCTGGCCGCTGGTGCTCTTGATTTTTTCCTGCATACGCAGTTTTGGGGGCTGGCCGACCTTGAGGTGTAAGTCGGATGCCTCCGCTTTCACGGCCGCCTTGAAATACTTGTCTATTTCCGGCTCATGCTCAAAGTGCACATGGCTGTCAATTGGTTGTTTGCCGTCTGTCATCAATTACTCCGGTTCATAACTGCCTATTAGAGAAAAAGTTATATCTCTTTACTCGTAACAGGTATAAACTGTATAAATTTATGTAAAAGTCCTAAAAAAGCCATTTTACGGCAAGATAAGTTATTGTCAATATAGATGTTGGGTCTTTTTTTGGTCTGTTTCTTTGTAATCGCTAAATTATTGTAAATGTAGAGGTTGTTGACGAGTCTGATAAGTTGTTCTATAATCGCACGCTTGTATTTTGGTAATTAAATAATGGTGAGAAAGTAAAATGGCTAAAAAGAAGAAAAAAGCAAAAAAAGTTTTATGTCACGCATGTAAGGGTCTGTGTTGCAGGTATATGGCTTTGCCGATAGAGACGCCGAAAGACAGGGGCGATTTTGACGATATTCGCTGGTACCTGGCTCATAAGGATGTTTCGGTATTTGTTGAAGACGGCGACTGGTACATAAACATTAAAAATAAGTGCAGACATATTTCTGAAAAAGACCACCGCTGTCGAATATACGAAAAAAGGCCTCGTATTTGTCGTGGGTACAAGACTGTTGATTGTGAATTTACCAGTGATGAATATGATTATTCTCTGCATTTCACTAATGATAAGCAGATGGAAGAATATATGAAGGTAAAATTCGACAACAACAAGTCGGACCATCCCATCAATTCGTTGAAGAAACGCAAAAAAAAGGCTCGCTCAAAGAAATAAAGCCGGAAGGCTGAAATTATGAAAATCCAGGCAGTAAAAGGAACGAGAGATTTTTATCCAGAGGATATGGCAAAACGCAATTACATTGCCGACCTGTGGAAACAGGTCTCGCTGCGCAACGGTTTTGTTGAATATGACGGCCCTATATTCGAGTATTTAGCGATGTATCAGCAAAAAAGCGGCGACGAAATTGCTTCACAGTTGTTTGCTTTTCAGGACAGGGGCGAAAGAATGCTGGCTATCAGACCGGAAATTACCCCAACCCTTGCCCGAATGGTAAATCAACGAATAAACACGCTTCCGAGGCCGCTCAAGTGGTTCTCTGTTCCCCGCCTCTGTCGTGCCGAAAGGCCGCAGAAGGGCAGACTTAGGGAATTTTTCCAGTGGAATGTAGATGTTATTGGTATTGAAGACTGCCTTGCCGATGCCGAGGTGATTTTCTGTGCTGCCGATTTTTTGCTTGCCGCAGGTC
>JAQTQF010000275.1 GCA_028712345.1 Phycisphaerae bacterium
AACTGCCGAATTTTGGAGATAAGATTGTTCAGTCGCAATCTGATCGACGAGTTCTATGGCAAAATAGCCAAAACCTTGATCAATTTCATGCTCGCGCAACAATGAACAGAACGTTGGATCCCCGTCAAATCTGGGTAGGCAAAACCAGACGATTTCCGCTGCAGCATCGATCAAAGCTCCGATGCGACAATTTCCGATTAATCCCAAGTTCATAGAACTGATCACATGCGGTCTCCTAATGGATAAGTTATAATTGTCATCAGTGGCGATATGTGTATTCGTTGCCTCGCACGGCAACCGTAGACATTGAACTTGATTATGATCAATAAAGGTTTTGATAGGTGCTTTAGTATAGAGGACAAGCTGCTATTATGTCAAGAAAAAGAGAGATTTGATAGCATACGTTCAGTAGCACAGGAGCCAGTAGCATCAGAAGCGAGAGCAACATGGTAGTATGGGCAAAGCTGATTGTCAATATTACCCGCCGCATTGAATTTGCTGAGATCATTTGATAAAGTGTGGAAGAAAAGTTGCGATTTTTGGAAACAAGATTAAAAGAATGGCCGTTGCCAGTTGTGCCACCAACAAATGCAAGGTCCCTTTGAAGATGATGTGGAGGGGGATATCCCTTGCTACCCCTGCAACTACATAGACGTTGACTCCAATTGGTGGTGTGATGACCCCCATTTCTGTCACCACGACAATAATGACACCGAACCAGATTGGATCAAAGCCAAGAGACATTACAACAGGATAAAAAATAGGGATAGTTAGCATGATCATGGCAAGAGAGTCCATGAGACAGCCCATAATGAGATAGATAAAGATGATGAGTCCAATAATAATATATCGAGACACCTGAAGCTCAGATACCCAGGTTCCAATCTCTGTGGGAATAGATGTCACAGCAAGGAAATGTCCGAAGACGGTTGCACCTGCCACGATCACTAGAATCATGCAGGAAATCCGAGTTGTTTCCTGTAAGGATAGAACGAACGCTTGCCATGAAAGATTGCGTCCGATAAGGGCTATGATGAGTGTGCCGAAAGCACCGATCGCCGCCGCCTCCGTTGGTGTAAAAAACCCAATAAATAGACCACCCATCACCAGGATGAAGAGGATGAACGTTTCAATTATGCCCGAAAGAGAGGCGATTCTTTCTTTGAGTGTTGACTTTGGGGCCAGTTCACAGAGTCCCGGTTGCACATGGATCCATATCGTGACCGTTGTTACAAATAGTAAGCTCAACAGTATCCCGGGTAGGATGCCAGCCATGAAAAGCTTGCCTACGGACTGTTCCGTCATGATGCCGTAAATGATGAAAATGGTGCTTGGAGGAATGAGGATGCCAAGGCTTCCTCCCGCTGCGACAACACCGGTTGCCAAAGCAGGGTCATAGTTGTATTTCTTCATTTCCGGCAGGGCAACAGACGCCATCGTAGCTGCCGTGGCGCTGGTCGATCCACAAATGGCCGAAAAGCCTGCACAGGCACCAATGGTGGCAATGGCTAGACCGCCAGGCAGGTGCCCGAAAAACTTATGTGCTGCGTTGAAGAGTCTGCTGCTGATCCCAGAATGAAAGGCAAGTTGTCCCATGAAAACAAACAACGGGATCACCGTTAGATTGTATGAACTGAATATGGAAAAGAAGTCCCGGGCCAGCAGGTGCAATGACGCATTCCACGAAACTAGGAAGCCGAAGCCTGCGAATCCCACTATGGCCATGACAAATCCTACGGGAATTCTCAGGAACATCAAGGTAATGAGGATGACAAAACCCACCAAACCGATTGTCGTTGCTGTCATTTTATAAGCATCTTCTTATTCAAAGATTTGCTAAATTTACGGAGAAACAAAATATTTTTTCCTTCAAATGCAAGAATTTTTTCAGAAATTGAAAACATAATATCGTAGCCAGATGTAAATCATACTGATAATAACCGTCTGGATCATAAACGGCATCCCATAGAACATGAATTGCCTGAATGATATGGGATACCCCATCTTTTCCGCCATGCCGACAACGATGACATTTGCAGAGGCTCCGATGACTGTTCCGTTTCCTCCGAGACAAGCGCCTAGAGCAAGAGACCACCATACAGGCATCAGGTCCGGATGATGCAACAACGCCACGCCCGACAGATTTGGCCAGAGCTGTTTTGCCATATCTATAATCAACGGATTCATCGTGGCTACATATGGAATATTATCAACAAATGCCGATGCAAATGCGGAAAACCACATGACGACCATGCTCGTACCCAACATATTCCCTTGGCTAATCTCCAGCACCTTGATGGACATCCACTTGATGAGTCCTACCTTGACTACCCCTCCAATGATGATGAACAAGCCAATGAAAAAGAAAAGAGTTGACCACTCCGCTTCCGCCAGGATGTGGTGGGGTTCTTTGATACCGGAAACGAGCAGAAGGAGTCCCGCTCCGAACAGGGCAATAGTCGCAGGCTCCAAGTGCAGCAACCCATGGAATACAAATCCTGTCATGGTTATGGCAAGAACCACAAGGGATTTTCTCAGGAGGAGGGGGTCTTTAATTGCATCCCTTTCTTCCATAGCCATCACCCGTTTTCGTAAATCCTCTTTAACCGTCAGCCGCTTACTAAATATAATCTTGAGAGTGGCTATGTATACCACCATCGTAATGATGACGACTGGTGTGAGGTGATAAATAAATGCCATGAAGTCTAACTGCGCCTTTGAAGCAATCATGATGTTCGGAGGGTCTCCAATCAGGGTGGCTGTCCCTCCGATATTGGATGCGAGGACCTCCGTAATGAGAAAGGGCACAACATCAAGTTCAAGTGCCTGACAGATAAGGAATGTCACGGGGGCAATCAGGAGAACAGTTGTTACATTGTCGAGTAAGGCGGAGAGAACGGCTGTCACAATAGAAAATATCGCCATGATCTTGAATGGCTTTCCCTCAGCGACCTTGGCGCTTTT
>JAQTQF010000276.1 GCA_028712345.1 Phycisphaerae bacterium
GCGCAATTTATAAAAAACACGAGGCATTCTGTCTGGAGACGCAGCATTTTCCGGATTCGCCCAATTGGCCGAATTTTCCTTCTGTAGTCCTGTATCCGGGCGAAGTTTACAGGCACTTAACCGTTCATAAATTTAGTGTAATTTAATTTGAAAGGGGATTCTTATGCCATGGCTGATTATTTTAATCGTAGTCGTTGCAATAGTTTTTGCCGTTGTCGGCATGTACAACGCCCTTGTCAGGCTTCGCAATCAGGTCGATAACGCATGGTCGCAGATTGATGTCCAGCTCAAACGGAGGCACGATTTGATACCTAATCTTATCGAGACGGCAAAGGGCTATATGCATCATGAGCGAGAAACACTTGAAGCGATTACCAATGCTCGCAGTCAGGCGATGGACGCTAAAAATGTCGCCGATTCTGCCAAAGCCGAAGGTATGCTTGGTGCAGCATTGAGCAAATTCCTGCTGACTGTCGAGGCGTATCCGGATTTAAAGGCAAACCAGAATTTTCTTTCTCTGCAGGAAGAGCTTTCCAGTACGGAAAACAAAATCGCTTTTTCCCGACAGGCTTATAACGACCAGGTGCTGTTTTTCAATAACAAGATTCAGATGTTCCCGTCGAATATAATCGCAGGAGCGTTCAATTTCGGCAAACGGGATTTCTTTGAGATTGAAGATTCTGCCGAGAAAGCAGTACCAAAGGTAAGCTTCGGAAATTAGTAATATGTGGGAACAGATAAGGGCCAATAAACGAAATTCGATTCTGCTGCTTATGATGATGGCTGCGGTGCTCGGTTTTATCGGCTGGGTAATAGGTATGGCGGTTGTGCCGAATCCGCAGGGCGGTCTTTTGGGCGTAGCTGTTGCGTTGGCCGTATGGCTTATCCTTGCGATGGTTAGTTTCAGCAGCGGCGATGCGATATTTCTTGCCGCCAGCAAGGCGGTGCCCGTTGACAAAAGCGTCCATCCTCAGCTTTTTAATGTTGTCGAGGAAATGGCCATTGCCGCGTCCTTGCCTATGCCGAAGGTTTACATAATAAATGACCCCGCCCCCAATGCCTTTGCCACCGGTCGAAATCCACAAAACGCTTCGATAGCTGTTACCGCAGGTCTGCTTGGCAGGCTCAACAGGGACGAACTGCAGGGAGTTGTCGCTCACGAAATGAGCCATATCCTGCATCGTGATATTTTATTTGTAACCATTGCCGGCGTTATGCTCGGCGCTATTACTCTTATCTCGCAGGTTTTTCTTCGCAGTATGTTTTACAGCTCTATGATGGGCTCGTCCCGGCGGTATTCATCGCGGGACAAAAATGCGGGCGGGGCACAGGCGGTAATGCTTATAATCGCAATTATATGCGCAATCCTTGCTCCGATTATGGCGACGCTACTGTATTTCGCCCTTAGCCGCAGACGAGAATATCTTGCCGATGCGGGCGGGGCGAGATTGACCCGCTATCCGGAAGGGCTGGCAAGTGCGCTTGAAAAAATATCACAAAATACTGTCCCCCTTTCCGTCGCCAATAAAGTTACCGCTCCGATGTATATCGCCAATCCTCTGCAAAAAAAGGGTATGAAACTTTCCGACCTGACCAGTACGCATCCGCCGATATCGCAGCGGATAAAAATACTTCGCGGCATGGGCGGTGCATCTTTTTCGGATTACTCGGATGCCTTTCAAAAGACAGCGAAGTCGCCTGTTCCGATACCGGTATCTGCTCTTAAGGAAAAAGAACATATTGATATTCGCTCCGCTTCGCAGCAGCAGCTGGCAGATAATAAGAAGCAAATTCGCGACATCGGCGATATTATGCAGCGGACCGGCGGGTACAGATTTATTGATTGCTCCTGCGGCCTTAAAATGAAAATTCCGCCTAATTTCAAATCCAAAATGGTACAATGCCCCCGCTGCGGAATAACGCATAGCGTATAATTGTAGAAGCTATCCCAAAACCTCATTTGGTCTGCAAATGGCTCTTTTTTCCGCCGGACGGCGTCAGACAAAAGCCGCTTGAACTACGGCTCAAGCTGATTTGTCTTCCTTGCCGGCGAAAAAAACGCTCATTTTCGACATCAAAGCAGGTTTTGGGATGGCTTCTAATAAAAATGTAGATGAGTGAATGAGTAAGTAACTGTCTAAAAACTGTCATACTGAGCCCATTTGCTTTGCTCAGGATAAACTCCGCAAAGCATCTAAAATTGTCACCCTGAGTGAAACGAAGGGTCTCTTTTTAAAACGAGATTCCTCGTTCGCCTGCGGCGAATTCAGAATGACAATTCTTGTTTTGAGATATTCCTTCTTCTTACCGCATTACCCAGTTTTTGCCTTTGAAGGCAAGGGTTCCGCTGCTTCGCAGGCTTTCATCGCCGCCGATGGAGTATTGCAGTTCGAGTGTTTTTCTTAAGTACAGTTTCTCCGGCGCTCCGTTTGCGTCTTTTGCGGTCGGATGTTCAACGACGGCGGTTTCATTACTCAAACCGGCAAGGAATAGTGAAATGTTTTTAGCTTTGACATCGAAGTCCGGCCAGATTATCGCAAGGTCTTTGGTGTTGTCCTGACCCTGCAGGATTTTGCTGTCGCCAAATTCGAGCGATTCAAGAAATGGATATTTCTTTTTGTGCCGAGTCTTTATCTTTTCAAACACGACATTTCTTGTATCCCTGTAAGCCGGTATTATTTGAAAAGTATCTGTCATAAGTTCGCAGGCAGGATAGAAAGGCACATCTATTTCGGAAGTGTTCGTTACGGTGATAATGAGATACCAGAACCGTTGCGGCTTCCTTTCGCCGGGGATTTTAACCGTTATCTGCTGGGGCTGAGTGAAAACCACATTCAGCGTCCAATGGCTCGGAGCCGGTATAATTGCCGGCTCAGGAGCGGCACACGCCCAGGCCGAGGCGAGAAGAACAACTGCCAAAAATAGCTTGTATTTCATCTATTAATACCTCATTTTAG
>JAQTQF010000277.1 GCA_028712345.1 Phycisphaerae bacterium
ATAGTCATGGACAACTTAAAGACCGCCATAGCAAAAGCAGTCTTGTATGACACAGCCTTACAGCGAACGTATTCCGATTTCGGGCAGCATTACGGATTTCTAATATCGCCCTGCAGGGTGGGGACACCGCATCATAAAGGCAAGGTGGAGTCCGGCGGCGTGAAGTTTGTTAAGAGGAACTTCTTGCCTGGCAGGAGTTTTATAGATATCAACGAGGCCAATGAGAAAGCCCTGTTTTGGTGTATGGAAAAGGGCTTGCGGATACACGGCACTACCAAATGGAACCCCATAGAGGTCTTTGAGAAGGTGGAAAAGGATGTGCTTTTACCGCTGCCCAAGGAACCTTACAAGGTTTGCTGGTGGAAGGAGTGCAAACTGCATCCGGACTGCCATATAGTGCTTGACGGCAGTTATTATTCGGCTCCCTATACTCTGATAGGCCGTAAGCTGTGGGTGCATATCGCCGAAGATGCTGTACGGATATTCCACGATCATCAGCAGGTGGGAATGCATTTAAGAGCTGTAAGAACGGGCGAGCGCAGGACTGTCAAGGAGCATATGCCTCCGGAGAAGCAGGCTTATTTTATGTGTAGCCCGACCTGGTGCAGAGAACAGGCAAGGCAGATAGGAGAAAGCACGTACCAGCTTATAGAGCAACTGCTTGCCGAAAAGCCGCTGGATAAGTTAAGGACCGCCCAGGGCATCCTGCGGCTTGAACATAAGTACGGTAAACAGCGACTGGAGGCTGCATGCAAGCGGGCGTTATTTTACAATGACGTTAAGTACGGCACGGTAAGCAATATATTGAAACGGCAGAAGGATAAAGAACCTTTACAGACGGAAACCGGCAGAGCCCGGTATCTCACTAACGGAAAGTTTGCCAGGTACACCATAGGAGGGTTATTCAATGACCAATCAGTTGATACTGCAGCTTAAAAGCCTGAAGCTGGGCGGGATAATAGATACCCTGGATGTACGTAACAGGGAAGCGCTGGAGCGGAAGATAAGTTATATGGACTTCCTTTCGCTCTTGATTGAAGATGAAATAGAGCGCCGGAATCAGTCTCGCTTTAACCGAAGGCTTAAGAAAGCTAATTTCGACCCTGATAAGACGCTTGAGAGTTTTGATTTCGATTTCAATCCGGCAATAGACAGAAAGCAGATATTCGACCTTGCCACATGCCAGTATATAGAACGCAAGGAGCAGGTATGGCTGCTGGGGCAGTCAGGTGTTGGCAAATCACACTTGGCTCAGGCGTTGGCGCATGAGGCATGCAGAAGAGAGATAGACGCGGTATTCACTACCGTGGATAAGATGCTGCGTGACATTAACGGAGGCAGAGCAGACGGAACCTTAGGCAAGCGGATAAGAAAGTACTCGCATCCCTCTCTGCTGGTACTGGATGAGTTCGCGCTTAAGCTGTTTAAGGTTCAGGAGGCGGAAGATTTCTACGAGGTGATAAGCCAGCGTTGCGAAAAAGGGGCAACTGTCATTACCAGCAACAGGAGTTTTGAAGAATGGCCGGAGGTTTTCGGCGACAGTCTCCTGGCAAGCGCTACGATAGACCGCTTATCCTTCAGGGCGCACAAGATAGAAATCGTCGGACCCAGTTACAGAACAGATAAGGGCAGGAAAAACAAAAAAGGAAAAAGATAAATGCTTTGTGGATACTGCCGTTTTGTGGATAATGCCGCCTCCGTCTTGAATAACTCAAACCCAGTTATTCACATTATCCACGAAAACTTGGATAACTCTTCCAGAGTTAACCACAGTATCCACAAATCTGCTGCTGGTTTTTTTAAAATAAAGAGCTTTTTTTCAGAGGGGGTGATGCCAAAATTTAAGCAGGGGTGGTGCCGGAAAAATGGTGCACTATCAACTGCCGATTAGTGGTGCATTTAAGGTGCCTGTTGACAGCCGGTGAAAACAGCGATTTATTTTTTGCGGTTAGAGGGTCAAAGGCGATGTTTGTATTTGAATCCGATATTGATGACGCACTATTTCTCTGAAGTTTCTCAAGACTGGCAACAAGTTGCCGCCGTTCTTCCTCAATTCGGCTCAATCTGCTTTTTATGGCATCTATTGAATCTGGTTGCTCATTATAATTCTTGTCACTATTCAACTTTCACTCCGAATTTTAATTCTTCAGATTCCTGAATGGATTTATGTCTTGGGAAACAATTCGGCTAACACAGCAATGAAATCATCTAATTGAAAGTCAGAACGGTAGTATTCATGTTCTTGTATACGTAAAAGTCCGAGTTTATGTTTGTCTGAAAAATATTCAGTTATTATATCTCTCGCTTCGACAAAGATTGCATCTGTCCGCATCTTTTTGCTGAACTCAATACATTCCTGCCATTCGGTTTCAGTGGTCAAGCCGACAATTGTATATAGATCAAGCGCATGATGGCGGCCCAATCCTTTTTCGCTGTCATTCACGCGGTCTCTGAAAGCAAAGAGTTTCATAAGGATGAATGAATACGTATGAGGGAGAAAGACCTCTGTTTTCCATGCGGCACCTGCACTTAATGTACCGGCGAGAACTATGGGCAGTAATTTTTCTTCCAGCGTGGGTACTTCGTCCACCGGATGAGCATGTATGCCAACAGACGGATTTGGACGAACCCGCCGTGCATCGGTACGGAGTTTGGAATCTTTAAAGAATCTTCGCGGTCCTGTCAAAAGGTCAATCTTGATGCTGCCAGCGATAGAATTGTCAGGTCCTGTCTTTGCAAACTGATAATTTTCGGCACCTTTTTCAGGTTTATAACCAAGATGAAAAATTGCATCGGCAAGCGGTTTTAATTTTCCTGAACTGAGTAACAACTCAACACGCAAAAACAGGTCAAGGTCATTGGTAGAACGCATTTCAGGCAAAGACGAGAAGAGTGTTCTCAAATCTGATTTTTGGACATACTGCATACGAAGATAGATACCAAAGCCTCCGCCAAT
>JAQTQF010000278.1 GCA_028712345.1 Phycisphaerae bacterium
CCAGATGGTTACCGTTGAAAATGTGAGCGTTAATAATTTCGAGCAGGCGGATCCCGGCAGCGATTTTGTCCGCATAACGGTAAGAGTGCTTTATAACAATTCTGAAATTACAAAAATAAGCTGGGTGAGAAGTAAACTGTTATGAAAAGGTCTGCCTTTACTCTTGTTGAGCTATTGATAAGCCTGACGATTACGGCGTTGGTTCTGGTGGCGGCGGGTATGGCGTTCGATGCCAGCATAATGAATTATCAGGCAAATAAGGCTATGTCCGATGCCTTTATAAGGGCAAACCAGGTCTTAATGAGAATGACCGCTGACTTGCGGAGTGCCCAGGCTGTGGAGCCGAGTGAGCCGAACAGTCAATGCACGATGATTACCGCCGCCGGCGATGATATTACATATCGTTTCGAGGCAGATGAAGAGAAGATTTATTTAGATAATAATGTTACCTCAGAATCATATATCCTTTGCGGCAATATAAGTTCCGCCAATTTTGATAGAATAGCCGCTGTCAATGACGCTAACCTCCCATATGTCAAAAATGTTGATATTACACTAACAGTCGATGTTGGCAGCTTTACCCAGAAAGCCTGCACATCAGTTACCGTTCGGCGAAACCTGTAATTTCTGATGTTGTAAAGACCGCTGCGACAGGTTATAATCATTTCTTCAATTTCACAAAACAGGAGATATGAAAAATGTTTGTATTATATGTGTCTATCCAGGCGAAGCCGGAGTTCGCTGAAGAGTTTAAAAATGCGTGTGTCGAAAATGCGCAAAACAGCGTAAAGGAAGCGGGCAATGTTCGCTTTGATGTTCTCCAACAGGCTGATGAGCCGAGCCGTTTTGTTCTCATCGAGGCGTATCTTGAGGACAATGATTTGGAAAAACACAGGCAGAGTCCGCATTATAATAAATGGCGGCAAACCGTTGAAAAAATGATTATCGGCGAAAGAATAAAGACGGTATTTAACCCGGTCTGGCCGGAAAAATATTAACTGTTTTTTATCAGGTTGATACAGCCGTCCAAATGGCGAGCCAGAAGGGGATAGTAATAACACAGGTGAAGTAGGACAGCAATAGTATCGAGCCGATTTCCTGTTCTTTGCCGCCGTAATGAGTAACTTGCAGAATAATCGCCGTTGCGGGCGAAGATGACGCCTGCAGCACAAGCATATTGCACAATAACGGATGAGCTTTATAAAGACCCGTTAGCATAAGAACAACAATAGTGCATATCGGAATGAACATCAGCTTGACAAAAAGTACTTTCGCCGCATCAAGGGCATAGGACCTTATGGTAAATGAAATACTGCCCAGCGACGCGCCGAGAATAAATGTTGCCATAGGTACCGTTGCCGAGCCGAGGAGGTCGGCAGCGTTAAGAACCGCCGAGGGTACTATAAATGTCAGCTTTAACAGTACCAGCAGAATTGTAGCGATACTGGCAATAAGCGGGGGGGTAAGAAGCCCGCTGAACGACAATTTTTCATCTTCCTCTGAACTTACTAAGTATTTCCCGAAAGACCAGAGAATGGGATTTAAACCAAGGATGTAAAGAAAACAATACAGTGCGAACTTGTCGAACTGTTCGGGATAGAGAATTTTGCCAAGCGGAAGAATGAGATAGCCGGCGTTTTGAAAGGCGGCAGGGGCAAGAAGATATTTTTTTATTTTTACCTCCGGCCAGAGCAGCAGAGCTCCTGTGGCCAGGCCAGTGGCTATCATTAAAACTGCCGCTATGGGAACGAGCGGCCAGATTTTGAATCCGCCGGGGTCGAAATTTTTTACGATATTGGAGAAAATCATACAAGGCAGCAATACCCGCACAACCATCGCAGACAGGGCCTTGACCTGTTCCTGTGTCAGGATTTTTTTTCTCATTAGAAGACCGGCTGCCAGGGCAATCAGCAGAATCTGGAATATTGCCCCAAAGGCAGCGCCGAACGAGCTTGTGAAAATGTTTAACATCTCAAATTTTACCGTTGATTGTTTTAATAAAGGACTGTTATTATACGCTTTGTTTTATGTCAGGCAAGGAGTTTTATAATTACCAAATTTTAAAAGGACAGTAAATGGAATCGAGTGAAACTATTAAAAAATACGCGAAAGTACTGGTTGACTATTCGCTGGCTCTAAAGGCAGGCGATAAGCTTTTAATTAATTCGACATACTTAGCCGAGGAACTGCTGAAGGAAGTTTATGCCCAGGCTCTTAAAGCGGGCGCGCATCCGGAATTAAAAATCGCACTGGATGGAACGGACAAGATATTTTACGATAACGCCTCCGACAGCCAGCTTGAGTATATCTCTCCACTGAGTAAATATGTCTATGAAAAATATGATGCGGTGCTGAATGTTGTTGCGCCGTTCAATGTCAAGGAACTTCAGAATGTTGACCCTGCCAAAAAACAGAAATGCAGTTCGGCAAGGGCGGATTTGAATAAATTATTTATGCAAAGAGCCGCTGCAGATGAATTGCGGTGGACGCTTTGTGTTTTTCCGACCGGCGCGGAAGCTCAGGAATGCGGTATGAGTCTGGCTGACTATGAGGATTTTGTTTATAACTGCTGCTTTTTATTTGAGCCGGACCCGATTGGCTGCTGGCTGAAACTGGAAAAGGACCAGCAGAGATTGGTGGAATTGCTGAACCCAAAAAAAGAAACTCATTTTAAAGGCAGCGATATAGATGTGCGTTTCAGAACCGACGGCAGGAAGTGGATTAATTCGTCCGGGCATAACAATATGCCCAGTGGAGAGGTTTTTACCACGCCGGTTGAGAATTCTATAAACGGAAAGGTGCGGTTCTCGTATCCGGGAATTTTTATGGGGCAGGAAATTGAGGATATTACGCTTGAGATTAAAGACGGCTGGGTCGTAAATGCGCAGGCGGCAAAAGGGCAGGAGCTGCTGAACAAGATTCTCGAAATTCCCGGCGCAAGACAATTCGGCGAG
>JAQTQF010000279.1 GCA_028712345.1 Phycisphaerae bacterium
GTCTGTCCGCTTGGACAGGTATTGGGCGCAATGATTCCTGCCGCCGTGAAATAAGGCACCGGCGAAAAACAGATTAAGCATATCTTCCTTGCCGAGGGGCAGGAATATAATCCCCGCAGTAAAAAACAGAAGCAAATTATTGAAGCTTTGAAAAACGCCGAAGCCTTTGATGCCGCTTCGGCAGTAGATTTAAAAAGCCTGCTCGAACAGTTGGACATCGGCCCCTCGCCGGTGAATAAACTCGTTGAAGCAAAGGCTGTAAAACTTACGGCACAGACATTTTTAAGGGAGCTTCCGGTTGTACCTGATGGAATGCTGCTGAAAACCGCTAAGGTTGTTCTCAACAGCGACCAGCGGAAGGCTCTTGACGAGATTGAAAGTAAAATCGAGGCGGGAAAATTTTTCGTCATCCTGCTGCACGGCGTAACAGACAGTGGCAAGACGGAGATTTACATCAGGGCGATAGAAAAAACTCTTTCGGCAGGCAAAAGCGCGATAGTACTTTTGCCCGAAATTGCCCTAACCGCTCAGACCGTCCAGAGATTCAACAGCCGATTTAAAAATGTTGCGGTAATGCATTCGCGGCTCAGCGCTTCGCAGCGAAATGCCCAGTGGCACAAGATTAAAACAAGTTCGCCGATAGTTGTCATCGGCGCAAGAAGCGCGGTCTTTGCTCCTGTTGCGAATCCGGGAATTATTGTTGTCGACGAGGAACACGAACCCAGTTATAAACAGGATACCGTCCCGCGATACCACGGCAGAGATGCCGCCATAAAGCTTGCCCATCTGACGGATGCCGTGTGCATACTCGGAAGCGCGACCCCCAGTCTTGAGACACTTTATAATTGTAAAACCAAGAAGCATTTTTCACTTCTGTCTCTGCCCAAGCGGGTAATGAATTTGCCCAAACCGGAAATGAAAATCATCGATATGACCGGCCAGAAGTTTGATACTCACGGCATAAATCTTATCAGTGACGAACTCGAAGAAGGACTCACACAAACGCTGCGGAACAAGGAACAGGCAATTTTGATGCTCAACCGGAGAGGCTACAGCAACTTTGTTTTCTGCCCGTCCTGCCGATATACTCTCAAGTGCAGAAACTGTGATGTTACTTTGACTTATCATAAATCTGAAAAACTTCAAAATGCAACAGGACTCAAGGGCAGGATGAAAGGCGGTTTTGCGATATGCCATTACTGCCTGTCGCAGACGCTTGTGCCGAGAAATTGTCCGCTCTGCGGCAAAGGGCTTACTATGATAGGCCTTGGCTCGCAGAAGCTTGAAGATGAACTTAAAGAAAAATTTCCGTCCGCAAAAATCGTCAGGGTTGACAGCGACTCGATGCAGAATCACGATTACTATCGGCTGCTTGCGGATTTTGATGCGGGCAAAATAGACATTCTTGCCGGCACACAAATACTTGCCAAAGGACTGCATTTTCCGAATGTTACGGTTGTCGGAATAATAAGCGCAGATACATCCCTGCAGATACCGGATTTTCGCGCCAATGAGCGCACATATCAGCTTATCTGTCAGGTCGCAGGCAGGGCGGGCAGAAGTACCAAGGGCGGCAGGGTCTTTATTCAGACTTTTTTGACTGGTCAGCCTGCGATTAAATTTGCCGTAGCGAATGATTATGAAGGGTTTATCAGGGAAGAACTGAAACATCGTCAGGCCTGTCTTCTTCCGCCTTTCGGCAGACTGGCGATAGTAAGATTGAGAGATATAAAATATGACCGCTTAAACGGCTGTGCTTCTGCTGTTGCCGAGCAGTTGAGCGGCCTTATTTCCGCTTTGGGGCTGGATATAAAACTTACCGGCCCGATGCCGGCAACGATTGGCAGAATTCAGCGGTTTTATCGTATGCAGATTATCCTGCAGGCCGCAAATCCGAATAATTTTGCCGTTCTTTTCAGCCGTTTTCGGCGACTCAAACCGCCGAACTCAGCCGTGCAGATTCAGCCCGATATTGACCCGGTAAATTTGTTATAGCGTTTAGCGTACAGCACATAGCGTTTAGGATTTAGTGTTTTGGCTTCCTGTACCCTATACTCTAATTTATCATTTGCAAAACGATAAAAAGTCAGTAAAATAACCGTTCCCTTTTCGGGGTGTAGCTCAGCTTGGCTTAGAGCGCTGCGTTCGGGACGCAGAGGTCGCAAGTTCGAATCTTGTCACCCCGATTTTTGCCGGCAGGCAATAATCGAAAAGGCAAGTCGTCACGGCAGATAGTTCATTTTCGTCAATGAAGGCTTGTGCTGCCTGGCTTAGGGCGTCCCTGAGGGAAGGTCGCAGAGAAAATGGCCAATTAAAAATCCGTGAAATCCGCGGCCAAAAATATATCAACCAAAATAATCAATTTGTTAAAATTTAATATTCTGCCGCAATTCTACGGGTTTCAACCCGTAGATGAAGTTATCCGCCAAAGGTGGACAGGCAATGCCTGTTGCGGTAAATCCCACGGGTTTTAACCCGTGGAAATTTAGTCTATTTTCTCCAGGTTAATAGTAGTCGTATAAAATCCGCCTGGATACTGAAATAAAAGTTTGTGAACCCTATAGCCGCTCTTAAAAACTTCAGCTGCATATTTCCCAGGATTATAAATTGAAAATTTAGCTATACCGTACTCATTGGTTATAACTGTACCGAATCTCTTTGAGCCGCTTGCTGTTTTAAGGGTTACTTCGGCCCCGCTAATAGGGTTACCTCCTCTATCCTGTACATTAATAGAAATGCCGCCGGATTCTTCCTGGGCAATGCAAAATCCAACTCCAAAAGCAACAATAATAACGCCCGCAATAATACCGCATAATAAAATATTTTTGCCTTTCATGACTTTTTTCCTTTCGTTTCAAAAATAGGACATCTTAAAAAAAACTAAACAATACGCTGAACGCCCCTCAGTACCGGCTGCTGTAAGTTATTTTTACAGGTTCAAGATTAATCTCAA
>JAQTQF010000280.1 GCA_028712345.1 Phycisphaerae bacterium
TACTGAAGGTATCAACCGGTTTCCCGGCCATGACAATGGCGGTAATGAGAAAAGGAAGAAACAGGGCTACTCCAATAATAATACAATTACGCTGCAATTTTCTTCTTTTATTAAGACAATCAGCACATAAAACAACCTCCTCGTGCGCTATCTTAAGGTATTGGTCAAAGGTAAACGTGCTTGAATAAGAAATTGAAGGATGAACCGTCTGACTGGAATGGTAGGTATTATTTGCGACCACGAATTTCCAGGTCAAGCCGGCATCACCCGGCAGATCAATTATTTTTGAACAGCGAAAACATTTCATCAAATTCTCCTTATTATTTTTTAGATTCCCGTCTAACGGCAGGGATAAATCGCGAGCGATTAGCGAGTCGATTTGATCCCCAAGTCATACTTTACTATCAAGTATATAGCTGACTATTGTACTCTTATTCGGATGAGACTTTATCCAGGTCGCCATGTCTTTCAGCTTGCCATAATCTTCCGGGCCGAGTATCTTTTCAATCCGGCTTTCATAAATTTGAGTATTCTCTTCTTCTCGAACCTGCTTTTGCCAGGGAGAACTAAAAACGAAATGGACTTCATCATGTAAATTTCTGCTTAATAATACTTCCCACTCATTTCTGTCGAACCATATGCCACCGCAATTGCTACAACGATCAAGACTAAAATCCATACTATGTCCTACCTTGCGATGAGTCAGGAAATGTCCACACTCGGGACATAACTTGCCTGCGCCGGTGTCTTCGACAGGCAAGGATATAGCCTCTTCTTTCGGCTTTTCTGGTAGAATGTCACCATGTTTATCAAGCCATTGCCAGTATTGATATGATGGTATCCAGCGACCATGACACTGCTTGCATGATTTGGCGACTAAGTTTTGAAGAAGATCCTCATTTTGCAGTGCAACTGTCTTACATACAGGACATATCATGTTAAATTCCTTTGGTATAACGGGTAGACAAGAATCTGGGGACGTTTCCCTAGACTCCCTTTTATTGATGATTTCAGGCACCTACTTTCTTACTTTCTCTCCAGCAAGCGCCATGACCGTTTATCCATTAATTCTTTACCACTTCTATTGTGGCAAACCCTTGGGCAGAATTCCCAGCATCATCAACAAGAATGATTCTAATGGAATACGTCGTTCCGTTTGACTGCGCATTCAGATCGACATTAATAATCCCGCCATTCCCTGCATCCACAACAAGATTGCTATAATCCTTATCAAGCACGCCATCCCGCATATCACCATTTTTCTTTTGTACCATGACCACAACAGAGATCTGGCTGATATTGCCGCTATTATCCTGGGCATTAACATAAATGGTTACCGGCTCAAACTCGTTAGATTTCAATAAAACACTTGGTTCAGCCACCGGGTCAAGCGTGGGGGCTTCCGTATCGGACTCAACATTAATAGTTGTTCCCTTGACCACATTATGGCCATTCACAGGATCAGATAGAGTCAGCAATAGTGTGTGGGATCCGACAGGCAAGCCTCCTGCTATTGTGTATTCCGGCAATGGGACACTCGCGCCGCCCAAAAGTGTATTCACCCCTCCGGAAACAAACTCTGCCTGACCGTCCTCAGACCAAGAATATAAAACAGCATCACCATCATAATCTGACACGTCAGCCCTCAACACAATATCCTGCCCCAAGACATAAACGCCGCTTGTTCCAAGAACGGCCGTGGGTTCGGAATTTTGGATGATCAGGGTTGCCTGATCGCTAGCAGAGAACTTATTGGAGGTGGCGACCTCAGACACATCCACCGTAATATCGTGATCACCGGATTGCAGAAAATGGCTTAAATCAAGATCCGCACTCTGACCTTCAACCTGTTTGGTCCCCTGGGCATCAATAGTCCAACGGTATTCCAGCAAATCGCCGTCAGGATCTGTTGCCACGGCCTTTATTTGCGTGTTAAACACTTCATCCGTTGCCACATGTACAATATCAATATCTTCACCCCCGGCATTAATAATATGAACTTCCGGGGGACGGTTGCCGGTGTATTGATACCGGGCTAAGACTTCTTCGGGAGTTAAGGCACGGTTGTAAATGCGCACCTCATCAATAAGCCCATCCATAGGGGCGTAAGAATCATCTCCGGGCATCAAACAATAACCAATTGCGACAGGATCATCAATGATCTGAGGCGTTTCACCAGCACCGTTTGTATAAATGGATATGGGGGTGGTTTCCTCAATTCCATCAACAAAAAGCCGCAACCCAACACCGGGGTCAAATGTTGAAACCACATGATGAAACTGGCCGTCCGTAACAACAGTAGTCCCTTGGACGCCATGATTGATCGATGGCGAGCTTGTGAAGCTCGTATGGAGAGCCCCGGGAGTTGACATTTCCCAGAGAACGGCTTGATTGACAAAAATCCCATAATTCCTTGTCCCGTTTCCCCAGACACCACCCGATTTTGATATTACAGTCTGGTAATCCGGTTTGATAGCCGGAATTTTAATCCATGCTTCCAGAGAAAAACTATTGAGGTCTAAATCCGCACTATCAGGGATCAGGACATGACTGGAAACGCCATTAAAACTGAAACCTTCGCCAAATTTACCTTCTTCATAAACGACTCCGTTTTCAAGCGTGCCGTCATTGGAACCGAACGAATCCAACGCGTTGCCATCGGCAGCCCAATAACTGACCAACCCTTCCGGAAATTGAGCCAGGACGTCTGTAGAATGACCGCTAAGGACAGCGACCCAAACACTCACTAACAGCAATACCATTCTCTTTCCAACGCTTTCCATACCGACTCCTTTCTTTTACCCCACAACCGTCTGAAATCATCGGCCTGCGCGGCTTTTTGCGCAGGTCCGGTGATTGGTGGGTTAGCTTTTGTCAACCTTCGCTGCCTCCGGATACCTGGACAAGCGGTACTTCAGGTCCCGCGCCAGTTGAT
>JAQTQF010000281.1 GCA_028712345.1 Phycisphaerae bacterium
TGTACGGCATCAATGTTTATTTTTATTAATCTGCCTGTGAGTGATTTGTTTCCTAAATGGCAATCGAAATTGCTATTGTCATTTTTATTGTTGGGAGCGGTTGTATATTTACTTGTTAAAAGAAAGTCATATAAATATTTTATTTGCTCTTTTAAAAAAGCATAATTGTAAGAAGAATACAGAATTCAGAATACAGCAGTCAGAATAAAATTGTGTTTATTTGTGTTCATTCGTGGCTAATTTCTCTGTGTTCTCGGTGAGCTCCGTGGCTAATAAAATTCATCGGCCAATGGTGGGATGACGAAATAAGCCAATATTACCTTCGTGCTCGTCAGTACGACCCGGCACTGATGCGTTTCACCGCAAGAGACCCGGTGAAAGGGAAAATTGGTCTTGACAATGGGTAGAGTCTCAACTTGTGAAGCAGGCCGAGATGATAGCAAAACCGTACTGAGAGCAAAACGACCGCACTTAGAACAGAAACTCGCCTCCCTCCCGATTTTCTCAGGAATAACGCTAATGCTATTCTGAAGGTTCAGACATAATCGGCACTATCTCTTGGTCGTTGCCGTCCATCTGCGGCCATGGTGGTATAACGCCGCCTTCGACCAGTAAATGAGGCGTTACAAACATAGTGAGCACAGTGTTTTTTTCGTCCTTCTTGGTGTTTTTGAATAAAGCGCCGATCAACGGCAAATCTCCCATAACTGGTACCTTCGTAACAGAGCGGCTCATCTCCTGTTGACGAAGCCCGCCAATCACAAGCGTCTGACCTTCACGAACTGTCACAGTAGTTGTTGATTCACGATTGGTCTGCTCAGGCAGTCCCGCATCGGGGCTAAAGGTAAAACTTCCAACTTTGATATCTACAACCATACGAATTCGATTATCGGCCAAAAGAGTAGGAACTATACGGCCCTGCGTATCGGCGGAAATATCGCTTTTCTTAACTATCGGTCTTCCCGCATCGTCGAAGCCTTCATTGAAAAAGTAATTCAGCGTCTTGCGGATTTGAATTACCGCTTCCTGTCCGCTGGTGGCGACCGTTCTTGGGTTGGCAAGTATCGAACCTTTACCATCAGAAACCAGGGCGTTGAGACGAATAAAGAATTCGTGAGGCAGATGCCCAACACCCTGGTAAAAAGCTTGTCCTGCACCTGAAACGGTTTGCAGGTCGTTCCAGATTGTAGAGTCCGTAGGTATCGAAGATGTAGAAGGTCTTCGTATTGAATTGCCCGTAGGCTGGAGGAATCCTATCCCGCCCTGAGAGTATGTCCAGTCGAGCCCAAGCTCACGGTTGGCCTCATCGGTCAGCTCAACTGCAAGCAAATCGACGAGTATCTGCGGAGATTTTTGGTCAATGTTATTAAAATGTTTTAGAAAATCGGTCCAAACATCTGCCGGGCCTTCATATATAAGCATATTCTGAGCAATGTTGCCGGTCAGATATTGTTTGTATTTGCCTGGCAGTGAAGTGAGAACTTCCTCGATGGAAATATGCTGCGGCTTAATCGTCTCTATTATAATCCCGTTGTTTTTTACCGCTGCGGGAGCCTCCTGCTTAACCGGCTCTTTTGCAATTTCTTTAACCGGTTCTTCGATGGTTTCCTTTACAATTTCCTTTGTCGGCTCGGCGGCGATAACCGGCAATTCCTTTTTAACTGACAGTACTGTTTGCTTCCGACTCCGCCCCATAGGAGGCCCTTCGTTTGATGCTGCGTCCGGACTGATAAGATTTTCCGGCAAATCAACCCTGTATACATCCGGCTGTACTATACCGTCGGTTTCGCTGACTATCTTGGCTATCGTTATCAATAAAGAACGATTGTCAGGAGACCATGAAATGTTTTCTATTTCATCACGGTCGGTCTCGCCGAGCAGCATCTTGCGGTCCTGTTCGTTATTGTATGCGATTAGGTCTGTGCGAGTATCACTCCTGACATCGTAAATGCTTAGAACGGTGCGATTCTGTTCATAACTTGCATCCGGCCCCCAGTTCCGCACAACCTGCCTTTTGGTAAGAAGAGCAATTTTTGTACTGTCATAAGACCACGCAATTGCCCGGAATTCTTCTATTTCAGATTTTTCTTTTGGATACGATGTCAGCAGAGGCCAGTAGCCCCCGTTGTTCTTGTTAATCAGATAAACCGTTTCAATTTCGTTGCCCTGATTATCGAACCGCTTTCCATTGGCCAGTATCCACCGTCCGTCCCACGACCAGTATAAATCGTCAATTGCGAGCTGTTTTTCCGTAGCCTGCGATGTCGCCGTCGTCATATTTCGGCCTTCTTTGCCGTCAGAATTAATAAGCCAGCAGTCGGCTCGACCCAGTTCCCGTTCCTGCCGGGTCATATCCTTTCCATACAAAAAAGCAATTTTTTCTTCCACTGGCGACCAGGCGGCGCCTTCCGGCTCAAGCGACTCGGCACCGACATCCGTCAGGCGGGTCATTGCCGTCCCATCAGGATTGACCGTAGCCAAATCCCAGCCGTTCGAAGCCTTGATTCGAACACAAAGCCTGTCAGGCTCTCTGCGGTTCCACTGCGCTTCCTGAACTTCCGTAAAATCGGACAGAATCCGTCTCATCTCATTACTTTGGATATTATATACCCAGACCTGACGAAGCTGATCGTCTCCGGGACGGACCTTATGAGCAAGATACCTGTCGTCAGCGGACCATATCGGCCCTTCATCCTCGTCCAGGGCTTTTCTTAAAAAGGGCGCCGAAGCCGGATAACTGCGTTCTGTGCCCAAATCATAAATGAATGCACCGCCCTGACTTTCCTCGGCGTCGGCATTTGAAAAAAGATATGATAACTTCTCCCCGTTCCACGACCATTCGGCAAAGAAAGTACTGCCGATTGGTGTAACTGCCTGTTTACCAGAACCGTCGGAGCTCATTATAAAAAGCTGGTTCTGGCTGCTGCCGGGG
>JAQTQF010000282.1 GCA_028712345.1 Phycisphaerae bacterium
ATGCAAAAGATTGTTCCCTGCCGATGTGGAACTTATCGCTGAGCCGGGCAGATTTATGGTAGCTACCGCCGCGACGCTCGTTTCGGAAATAATAGGAAAGGCAAGACGCGACGGCAAGATTTTCTATCACATCAACGACGGCGTATATCATACATTTTCGGGTATTGTTTACGACCACTGGCAACCGAACTTTACAGCGTTCAAGAGGGTCAAGACGGAAGTTTGTGCGGTTGTCGGGCCGACCTGCGACAGTTTTGACAAGGTATCGCTGTCGGAAAATCTGCCTGCGAATCTGGAAATCGGCGATTTGCTTTCTACGGTCAATATTGGCGCCTACAGCACCGCTTCAACGACAAGATTCAACGGCTTCGATGGTGCAAAAATTCTGCACATCAACAAATAAAAACCAATCGTGGGCAGGCAATCTATGCCGACGGGCGGATAAAAAAAACGGAGGAGAGAGGATTCGAACCCCTGGTACCTTTCGGCACAACGGTTTTCAAGACCGCCACCATCAGCCACTCGGTCACTCCTCCGAGTTTCATCTGCAGTTAATTTACCGTTAAATTACGGATATTTCAAGCGGATTTATGCTTTTTCCGCGGCTGTCACAAAAAACGACAAAATTTGTCGAACTTTGTAATCTTAATATCTTGTTCTGCCGGGTGAGCTGGAGGGTATTTCCGTCCCCCGATATGTTGTTCGGTCGGGACTTTGCGAAGACACATTTGTGCCGCTTTTTGCCTGGTCTCGTGTCAGCAGCATTACCGGCTCATCCGTTTCGGCTTGTGTGATTTCTTTATAGCTCCTGGCAACTTCGTCGGGCCAGAATCTTTCTCTTATCGGCATAGTTTCAATTGTATTGTCGTTTTGGCAATACATTAATTCATAAAAATCTCTCGGCCTTAGAGCTCCGGTACCAATCCATTCTGTTGCCCTTCTGGCATCAACCATAACTGCGCCGGTGGAGAAATCAATTGTATCGATATCGATACTCACATTGGCAAGCCTGGTTTCAGCGACATCCACAACTGTTCCGATTTGTTCGCCATTTTTTAAATTGAAGGTTTTTGTTACCCAATTGCCGAGGGTGTACCGGGCGACTTTAACTTCTACCGTTCGGTCAACTGTATAACCTTTTTCAACCTCTCTTATGTCCGTGGCGAAAAATCGGAGCCTTTGTGGTATTTCGACAATTTCCGTCGGTTCGGTAAAATTGCTGTACAAAACCGTTTCGTTCTGCATATTCTTTTGCTCATCACTTAACCAGTTTGTCCCGGCCACAGGATTGAAAACACCAATTCTCAGCCGATATTGATATTTTTCGCCGGGTTTTGTGGTTTCGTCGTGTGCCCAGAATACAAGTTTTTCCATCTGCCCAGGTTTTGAATTTTCCGTGAGCGTCAAGTCTCTGAACAGTTGGAGCTCGCTCGTTGCCGGTTCTGTCTGATCGAGTACATTTGCTCTGTCGGTCGGAAGTCTCGGTGTAACCGATGGTCTTTGAGATTGTGTTCTTGTCAGTCTTGGCGCAGCGGCAGGCAAGTCCCGTCCGCTCATAGGCGTACCTGCACCGGGTAGTGTTGACCGTGTGGGTGCAGATGAGCGTGCCGGGGTTCGCAAAGCTCTTTCACTCAGTTTGGAGGCTCTTTCGTCTTCGAGTTTCAGCTTTTTGCTTTCAGCCAGTTCCTTTTCAAGTCTTTTGGCTCTTTCGTTATATAACGACGGAGACAGCCACGGCTCTGCCGGTATGGCATTGTCATAAACCGATGGCTGGAGTATTTCCTTCATCTTGTCAGTTTTGGCGAGCTGAACCATAGAAATCTGAATTTCGTATTCATCTGCTTTTTTAGGCAGCTCAAGAGCTTCTTTAAAAGGGCATATTTTTGTTCGGGGCACGGTAATCCACTGGCTCCAGGAACCGTCCGGCTGTTCTGTTCTCCGCTGCATCTGCACGACGGCAAAAACCGGTTTTGCATACTGCTCGCTTCTCCATTCTTCCGGCAGGCTTTTCCCGGCAAACGATTCGCGAAAACTGTCATAAAGTTTTTTTGCGTCGATGCTTGATTCAACTGTTACAAGGTCAACATCGCGAAGTTTTGTATCGGCATTTTCGTAGCTCAAATTTCCGCCTATTTCGTCAGTTGGTACGAAGGCAGCCATCCTTACGGATACCAGCACCGGTTTTGTTATACTTTCGATTTCCGGCAGTCGATACACGCGCTTTGCGTTGACAATTGTTCCTGTTGAGTAGGGGGCTTTAGGGAAGATAATATCAGTTTTAACATCAATTATTGAATCTTTGATTAGCGTCAGATAAGCCGGTTTTTTAGGTTGATAAGCATTTGAATCTGCCGGTTCTGTCCGGAGTTTTTCCTGAAGGATTAAAGCTTTTTTGTTTACAGCTTCATCAATTTGTCCCGGCGTGAGTTTTTGCCCCGCGTACTCGATAGCAGGACTGCTGATAACAAAACTGAACAAGAGCCACAAAGCCGCTATTGCTGCAATTGCCAGCACAGCCTTGTCCATTATAAGTTCTATTAAACTGCCTTTTGTTCTTCCCATATTTTAAATTTGCAAAAAGTATATTATCGTTTTCTGTTATATTTTTAGCAACCCTGCGTAAAATTGTTACCGATTCAGCGTCGCCTGCCCCGTCTTCCGGAGGCGTCAGGCGCACTGTCCGGTGTCTCAATCTGGCCGAGCTGACTGGCAATTACTTTAGGCTTTATCGCATCGTAACCTTCCCTGTTGAACAGGTATTCGCATATCAGATTAAGCCGAACGACCGCATCCTGTCCATACCGGTATCTCGTATGGTCTGCACTTTGCCTGTCTATGGACTCTATATTTGACTGGAGTATTGTAATCTGGTTTGTTTAAACTGCTGCTGCGGTTCCTGCCCGTTATACCCCAAAAAGTAATGTTCTTTT
>JAQTQF010000283.1 GCA_028712345.1 Phycisphaerae bacterium
ATTTTCCGCATTAAAATCACACCTCGCCAGTCCTGCCAAAACCAGGTACCCAAAATACAAAGCAGAAACGCGGGCGTTATATATTTTATGATAAAGCGGTAAATCCGCGGTATCGTAATATCCGAGCCAATGTGCAGTTCTGTCCAGGCCTTTTCCATTCCGAAGACCCAGGCAAACAGGATCGCCTCAACCGTGGCAAACAGGACCAGACAAAATGTGCCGCCCCAGAAATCCAGTTCGTCAACCACTCCCCTGCTTAAGAGAAAAATGGCCGGCTGGCACAATAAAAATGTTACGACGGCAAAAACACCGCTGGCTTTTCTTCTTGAGAAATTAAATTCATCTTCCAAAAACGCCACTGCCGGCTGAGCAAGCGAAATCGATGAAGTAACACCTGCGATAAAGAGCAGCATAAACCACATAAAGCCAAATATATTGCCGAAAGCGATTTTCTGACAAACCAACGGCATAGTAACGAAGCCAAGATTAAAAGCTCCGCCGGAAGCGATTTTGGCCGTACCGGCAGGACCAAAAAAAACGAAAGCCGCCGGTATTATGATAGTGCTGCCGAGGATTATTTCCGCAAATTCGTTGGCCGAGGCTGCGCTAAGGCCGGACAGCGCCACATCGTCTTTTTTGGTAAGATAACTTGCATAAGTAAGGATAACGCCGATGCCGCAGCTAAGCGTAAAAAATATCTGGCCTGTTGCCGCCAGCCAGACCTTTGCGCTTTTCAGGGCAGACCAGTCCGGATTCCACAAAAAGCCCAGGCCATTGACTATATTATAATCCGGCTTTGCGGGGTCGGGGGCGCCGAGAGTTAAAACCCTGACAATCAGTACCAAGGCAAACAAAAGGAGCACGGGCAAAGCGTATTTGCATACTTTTTCAATCCCCCTGCTTATGCCCATATAAATTATCGAGATATTCAAAGCAAAAGTTATGAAAAAGAAAAAGTACGCGGGACCCAGGCCCGCAAAAAATTCATTTTTGACCAAACCCTGATACGCCCGAAGAAAGGCCGACATACTCTCTTCGGTGGTGCAGGAACTGTATTTGCCTATAAGTGCAAAAACACTGTAGCCCAGCAGCCACGATTCAATATAAATATAATAGATGAAAATTAACATCGGGCCGAAAATACCGATAACGCCGAAGTATTTGATGAATTTATTTTTGTTCCAGAGTGTGTGAAACATTCCCGGTGCCGTGCTGTGACCAAAGCCGCCGCCGAACCTGCCGATTGTCCATTCAATCCACATCAGGGGCAGGCCAACCAAAAGCAGAGCGACAAAATACGGTATCATAAACGCTCCGCCGCCGTTATTGGCCGCCTGAACGGGAAATCTCAGAAAATTGCCCAGCCCCACCGCGCTTCCGGCCACCGCCAGAATTACGCCAAGTTTACTGTCCCATCGTTCCCTGGCCATACAACATCCTTATTGTCAGGCTATCCCCAGTATTTCTAAAGTATTTCGTTCAACTACACCTCGAATACTCTCACGGGGCACTGTCGGCAGATTTGTATCTGAAAGAAGCTTATTAAAACCCAGAAGAGATTCAAGACAGCTCTGCGGCTTTTGGATAGGCTGGCCGGAGCCGAAAAATAATTTGCCCAGTACGCCCGCTTCGTGGGCACAAACAACGATATTATAAATCTCCCATATTTTTTTGGCCTCTATCGTCAAATCGCCGTAAACATTTTCGTGCTTGGCGAGCATACATACCGTCTCATTCACAAAAGGCCTGCCCATCGAGCCGATGATTATCTTGAGCGAACCGAATTTTCTGGCCACCTCGTCCAGCAGATACGGCCTTGCGTAATCGAGAACCGAATTTGCCGCAAAGGGCGGGGTGTTGTGAAAGAAAACCGGAAGACCAAGCTCGGCGGCAGTCTCGTAGAACTGCATCGCCCTGCTGTGGGCCGGATGAAAACCTTCTCTCGAACAGTAAAGTACCGCTCCGGAAAGTTTCATACGGCTCTTGACCTGTGACCAGTGTTTTACCGAAATATCCTCTATAACGGGATTGACCGAAGCAAAACCGAACATTTTTTCGGGATTTCTGGCGACATATTCGCTGACAAGCTTATTGCTTTGACAATTCTGATTGTCCGGACCGGCAAGAACAATACAGGCGCCGACCGATTCGGCAAACGCGGAATGCTCGTCAGGCCGAATCTGACAATCCGGAAAACTTATATGCGTATGACAATCAACTATCATCGTTTTACCTTTTGTAAACCAATAAGTTACAATCAGGGTATAATATCGGCAATCCGGCAAAGCTGTCAAGAACAATAAACTTGCCTTATATTAGGATATAGGGTATAGGGTTTACAGTTCGTTATCCAAAAGCCCCCAACTTTATGTTGGGGGTTCAGAGCTGCGACGGCCTGTCCCTTAGGGGTAATGGAGCGGTATTTTATCGTTTAGGGAAATTACTGATAACCGATTCGTGATAAAGAACATAAAAAATCTCCACCAAATACTCGAAAAACTGTACAAAAAGTATAATCGCAAAAAATTCATACCTCCCGACCCGCTGCAGTTCGTCTATCGTTATAAAACAAAAGCAGATATGGAAATCGCGGGCTTTCTGGCCGCCCTGTGCGCTTATGGAGCGGTCGAGCAAATCGAAAAATTCCTCACCGCCCTGCTTGGCAAAATGGGCAAAAAACCTGCCGATTTTATCAAAAATTTTTCATCCAAAGACAAACTGCTCTTTAAATCGCTCAAATACAGATTCAATACCCCCGACGATATAATCAGTCTGCTTGTAATCCTCAAAAGAGTGCTTAACCGATTCGACAGTATCGAAAAACTTTTTATGGCCGGCTACGACGGCAAAGACGAAAACATCATACCGGCGGCGGAAAAATTCATCGCCGCACTTTTTAAAATAC
>JAQTQF010000284.1 GCA_028712345.1 Phycisphaerae bacterium
GATGCGCCACCTCCCTTTTTCCTCGATGGTAGAACCCATGATGTTTGGAGAATTTGGATACTGTTTTTTTGCTAGTTCAATCGTACAAACTAAATCCTCACCCAAGCCAAAGCTTTCCAGCCGTCTCTTCCTGTAGTTCTTCTTAAAGACTGAAATATAGGCGTATTCAATTGGCACTTGAGAAGTAATATGCATTTTGCCCATGCTTCTCCTTGCCTCTTTTAAGGCAATTTTAATGATTTTCTTTTTATACTTACGAACGATATTGCCTTCGCCTTGGCCTAAGCGATCATCAATAAAAACTGCTCCTCTCAAAACCGATCTCCACATATTACGATTACGATGAATTTTTACCCCACGGGGAACAACAATTGGAAGCTTAAACTGATCTCTCAATTGTTCTTTTAGTCGAGGCCACTGCACCTGAAAACTTTTGATATAGGTATCAATTACTCCAATCCTTCTAGGTAAAGTAATTTTAGGTAGATAGAAGATAAAATCTCCATTTACGACACCTTTGTAATCCAAGAGATCTTTTGTATCAGCCAATCTTAGATCACGTAGCTTTAAGCCATCAAACATTGCAGTTCCTATCCAAACCTTTGGTTTTCGGAAAGAGATGTAGTAATTATCAAAACCCGGCATGAAATATTCAGCAATTATTCCTGAGAGCAGTGCAGATCCTTGTATCTTGCTCCGATCTGATGAAGAGGGACGTGCATAGATATGTAACTGTTTCTTATTTGCAATTTCAGTCTGAATAGAGCCCTCAATTTGCCACCAAGAAGTTTTGGTCTCTTCTCGCAGTTCTTCGAGTGCCAACTCTTGCGGTAAAGAATAGCCTTCTTTCTGATGCAGAATCAGAAACACTTTTAATGCAGCTGCTATGCCATTGCAAGAATCAATGAGGTTGTCACAAAGTTTTATAACATCGCCTATGTAGTACTCCTCTAAATTTCCTTTGTTATCCCTATACCTAATTTCTCGCTGCATATAAGTCACGCCACCATGCCCAATACCATTTCGTATCGTATCCACATAGAAATTTACGATATCGCCCATACTGTTTTGTCTAAGTTCAAGACTGATATTGTAAATATCAAGACCATCTGTGCCCTTGCCTCTCGCAATCCTTGTAAAATAAGCTGGGATTTTTGCAAAGGGAGCAAAAACTCCCTCTATGAGCCTCAAGTACGCAGGATGAATATTTTTATCAATATTTCGCAAAGAATCATAATCATCAGATCCCTCAAGACTGCCGTCGTGCCATTCTTCTCTATTAATAGCCCTCAAGAAAATAAGAGCATTACTCAAATCTCGGTCACATGTTTGGATGTAAGCCTTTAATGCATTTTGATCAGATATATTTAATCGTTCTAATGCATCAAAGAAACAGTTGAAGCTTGTTTTAGAAAAAAATTTTTCAGGAAGATCCTTTAAATACGGACGAAGACATAAAAAATGATTTTCCTCGTATGAAGCAAGCATTGGGAAAAGTACGCATAATTTTTTTCTATCATCCTCATTTTGCAATCTCATTAGAGGATTCAGAATATTACTATTAAGAGGATGCATGGTCAAAAGTTTACCTCTTCCTCTTAATTCTGCGATCCGTCTTCGCCTTTTGGTCACGCTCTTTTTTAAACGTCATTACATCCTCTTCGAGAAAGACCTTCCCGGAAGATGTCTGCCGGAAGGGCAGACGGCCTTCCTGCGCCAATCGGGCTTTGGAACCACGACTTTTGCTCTTCCCTTCCACATTTCTAAGGTCGCTGAACAAGACAAAAGGATATGGTGGAGATGCCCCTCCTTCGTTCGCCTCCGCCCTCGGCTTCGGCGAGCTACGGCGGGCAGGCGGGAAACCCTAGGCATTCCGATACACGTATTCGCCAAAACCGCAGACGAGCTGCGTTTTGTCGAATAGTGGTGGAGATGCCGGGAGTCGAACCCGGGTCCAACGTGTACGCCGAAGGTCTGTACGATCATGTTCTCCTCAGTTCTCTGCACCCGTCAGAGGAGAACGGAGAAAAGGGCAGAGTGATGACGCTTTATTCAGGAGCTCGTCACGTCAGTCGAGATCCAACCTCGCTAGTGACGTTTCACCGATCCAGCGAGAATCAACCGGGAAACGTGGTTCGAATTGAATCAAACCTTAGGCCATGGCCGGAACCGCAAAGACATTCATCTTTGCCATTGCACGACCGATGACTGAGTCTGCGAAATTGGCAGATATTGTTTGCAGCAGTGGGTAACGGGTACCACTACGAACCCGGATCGAGACTCAAACAACGCAGATTCACGCTGTCGAAAGCCTGTCATCCCCACAGTTGAATTCGAGCCGAATGCAAGCGTAGCGCGGCATGAGGCCGAAGATACTGTGTCCTCCGAAGCTCCGAAGGAGCGAAGGAGGACAGAGCAGTGGGAACCATTCCCGTGGTTTCAGAGAGCAAACGAGTAAACAGTATAGCACGAACTTGCCGCACGATGGTCATCTCTCCCTACTTTTTTTCTTCATATCGGTACGTCGCGTCGATGGCGATGCCGCCGCGGACGTGAAACTTCACCGTGACGGAGATTTTCTTCGGCTTCAGAAACTTGATGAAGTCCTTCCCGATATCCACGGCCAAATGTTCGTGGAATACGCCCACATTGCGGAACGTCTCCAGGTACAGCTTGAGTGATTTGGACTCGACGACAAGCTTATCCGCCGTGTAGACGATCTCGATATCGGCGTAATCCGGCTGTCCGGTGAGCGGACAGATGCAGGTGAACTCCGTGCAATGCAGCGCAACCTCCACATTGCCCGGCTCGTGGTTGGGGAAAACTTCCAGTGTGCGCTCCGGAACGGCGTTCCGGCCGAGTTTCGTGAGTGCCTTCAGATCGGCTTTCGAAGTTGGCATGGTT
>JAQTQF010000030.1 GCA_028712345.1 Phycisphaerae bacterium
GCGAGATGTCTTTCGGCTCGACGGTTTCGGCGGGCAGGAATTCTTCCGATAATTAAGAACGGAAGGGCATAAGAGCAGAATGGCATAAGCATTCATCCTTACGCTCTTGTGCTCTTAGGCCTTGTGCTCTTGTGGTTGTTTGTGTAATTAATCTGTTAACTTTATTATAGGGATGACATTATGGCATTAGTAGGTACTAAAAAGATGTTCGAAATGGCCTATAAGAACGGCTATGCAATCGGGGCGTTCAATGTAAACAATATGGAGATTACGCAGGGCATTGTCAATGCCATTGCCGAGAAAAAGGCACCGCTTATTCTCCAGATTTCCAAAGGCGCCAGAAAGTACGCCAGTATGAGTTATCTTAGAGGGATAATTGATGTTGCCGTGAAAGAAAATCCTGATATTCCAATTTGTATGCACCTTGACCACGGCGATACATTCGAGGTCTGCAAGCAGTGTGTTGATGATGGATTCACCTCCGTTATGATTGACGCCTCACATCATCCATTCGAGAAAAATATTGAGCTTACAAGACAGGTTGTCGAATATGCACACAAGCATGGTGTGGTTGTTGAAGCCGAACTCGGCCAACTTGGCGGAATCGAAGAGGATGTTGTCGGTGTCAGCCATGATGATGTGGCAAACCATTTGACCGACCCCAATCAGGCGATAGAATTTGTCAAAAAGAGCGGCTGCGACTCTCTGGCGGTTGCCTGCGGAACGAGCCACGGAGCCTTCAAATTCAAATCGGAACCGAAACTTGCTTTCGATATTATTCAGGCCGTTGCTGATAAGCTTCCCGGCTTCCCGCTGGTTATGCACGGCTCGAGCAGCGTTCTGAAGGAATTCAAGGACCTCATCAATAAGTACGGCGGGAAAATGCCTGATGCTATGGGCGTGCCGGAATCGGCTATTTCCGAGGCCTCGAAAATGGCGGTTTGCAAAATCAATATTGATACCGACCTTAGAATGGCGATGACCGCGAAAATTCGTCAGGTATTTGCCGAAAAGCCAGGCGAGTTCGACCCGAGAAATTATCTCGGACCAGCAAGAGATGCGATTAAGGCGATGGTTATGCACAAGCTGGATGTTCTTGGCTGTGCCGGCAAGGCCGCAGAGTGTATTTAAACAGGCAGTCGATAATTTAAATTTAATTATGAATACCTGCCGGTAAACCCTTGCCGGCAGGTATTTTAATCTTTCGAGAAAAGCATAAATGAATCCCTTTAGAAATATAAAATGGAAAAGAAGATTTTTAACGGGACAATGTTTCAACATATTAAAGTGTAAAAACTTATGGAAAAATTGATTTTTAACGGGATGAAAAAAGCATCCGCGTTTATTTTATCGCTGTTCCTGACCACGGCATCTGTTTTGGCGATGTCTATGCCGGGGCCGGCTCCTCAGCCGTCGCGGCAAATGCCCCCGATACAGATAACCGACAGTCAGAAAGTTGTTTCTGTAAGGGACGCTGTGAGCGAAATTTGCAGCGGCGATTTCGACTCTGCTGAAAAGATTCTCAAGCAGTTAGATGCCAATGATCCTAATGCCGCAGCGCTGCGGAATATTATTCAGCAGTATCGCAAAATAGATACTGACAGGCAGAGGTCAAAACAAAAGGCTTTTGAAGAGCAAATGGCCGAACTGGCGAAGCTCCAAGCCCGGCCCGAATCAAATGAGCCTAATCTGCCGGATGTTTTTTCGGTAATCCTCAAGGCGCGGGGACTGGCGTCAGATGATAAAAAAAAACAAATTCTCGAAAACGAGTTTGTCAAAAAAACGCTCGCCAAAGCCCGCCGAAAGGCCGATGAGTATGAGGCAAATGGGCAATGGCTTGATTCTCTGATTAATTGTTATAGCTGGCTTGAAAGTATTTATGAAGACGATAAAACCATAGCGGAAAAGAAAAAAGCTCTTGAAGAGAAAATGCTTATCAAAGCATTGCTGATGGATAATCCCTGCGAGTCGTTTGCCGACCGTTATCAAAAGGTTGCACCGCAGATGTTTCTGCGCAGTCTCGATGTTCTTGAGTATGGTTATGTCGAGCCGCTCAGTTACAGCGATATGACCGGAGAGGTTTTTAAAAGGTTTGAGGAACTGGCCGAAGTGCTGAAATTTGCCGATACATTTGACGGCAATTTTACTATTGTATTTTCAAAAGACAAACTGCCGGCCTTTGCCGACGGTATTGAATCCATCAAGAACGATTTTATTTCCGAATCTGTGGAAATGAGCAGAGACCGATTCGTTAAAATGTTCGACCGGATATTATCCCTTAATACCGTTACAATTAATTTACCGCAGGAAGTTGTGATTTCGCATTTTGCCGAGTCTGCTTTTTCGGCGCTCGACCCGCATACTACTCTTATCTGGCCAAAACAGATAGAGGATTTTGAAAAAAGTATGACAAATGAATTTACCGGTATTGGCGTGGAAATTTCCAAGGCTGACGGAGTTTTAAAAGCCGTAAGTCTTCTGCCCGATACGCCGGCGTATAACTCCGGTATTGATGCCGGCGACATTATCGAGGCAGTAAACGGCGAAAGCACAAAAGATATGACAGTCGGCTGCGCGGTCAGCAAAATTACCGGTCCTTCGGGAACAAAGGTAACGCTTACAGTTCGCACGCCCGGCGAAGATAAAACTCGCAGAATCGAAATTACCAGGGCAAAAATCATTGTGCCGACAACTCGCGGCTGGTGCAGAGATGATTCCGGTAATTGGCTCTATTTTATTGATGACAAAGAGAAAGTCGGATATGTCCGCATATCACAATTTTCCGGAACAACGGCAGCAGACCTTGACAGGATTCTTTCTGGCCTTGAAACAAAGGGTATGAAGGCGCTGATTTTGGACTTGAGATATAATACCGGCGGATACCTCCAGAGCGCAGCCGATGTTGCCGACCTTTTTGTGGATAAGGGTATTATGGTCAGTACACAGCCTCGTGTCGGTCTTCCAAGCTGGGAAGCGGCACACAAGAGGGGCACTCACCCGTTCTATCCGGTTGTGATTCTTATCAATTCCGGCTCGGCAAGCGCATCGGAAATTGTAGCCGGCGCCCTTGCCGATGAGAGTTATTCAAGAGCTACTCTCGTAGGCCGGCAAAGCTACGGCAAAGGCAGCGTGCAAACGGTTACAGGCTACCCCGGCCAGGGCGCTCAGTTGAAATATACGATGGCATATTATCATCTTCCCAACGGCAGCAGGGTTAAAGACCGCTGGGCAATGGAGAAAGTTGGCAGGAAAGACTGGGGTATAATGCCGAATGTAAAAATCGAACTTACAAGTGACGAGTTAAAAAAGATGTTCGATAATCAGCGGGACAACGATGTGCTTGCTGCTGCCAATCACAATGAAAACAAAACAAAACTCATCAGGCATTCTCTTACTGAGACACTTGAATCAGACACACAGCTTGCAGTGGCGCTACTTGTCGCAAAAACAAAATTAATTACATCGGGACAGAGATAATGGCAGAACTTTTTGATACGGATAAATTTGAGATACAGAGAATAGAAAAACTCGAGAAGATTAAAAATCTTTCGATAGACCCTTACGGCGGTCGTTTCGATAATATTGAAACTGCCGCTTCGGTCAGAGCGAGATTTGACGAGCAGAAACAGGCTCAGGTTGCCAGATGCGCAGGCAGAGTTGTTTTGTTTCGTGATATTGGCAAGCTTATATTCATAACCCTTCGCGACAGCAGCGGCACGATTCAGCTCGGACTGAGCAGAAAGCTGCTCGAGGCGCAATGGGATTTAATTAAACTTTTCGACCTTGGCGACATCATCGGCGCCGAGGGTCAGCTTGGCCTTACAAAGACCGGCGAACTTACAATCTGGGTTGAAAAGGTTACGATGCTTTCAAAATGTATCCTTCAGCCGCCGGAGAAATTCCACGGTCTTGCCGATATTGAACTGCGATACCGCCAGCGATATATAGACCTCTGGGCTAATCCTGAGGTTATGGAAAGGTTTAAAAAACGAATTGCGATAATTTCAAGCATACGAGGATTTTTGCAGAGTCGGGATTTCTTCGAGGTTGAAACGCCGATGATGCAGGCTATAGCCGGCGGGGCTGCGGCAAAACCTTTTATTACGCATCACAACGCGCTTGATATCGACCTGTATCTGAGAATCGCGCCGGAATTGTTCCTAAAAAGACTGCTCGTCGGAGGAATGGAAAAGGTTTTCGAGATAAATCGTAATTTCCGTAACGAAGGACTCAGTCCCCGTCATAATCCCGAATTTACGATGATGGAAATTTATCAGGCCTATGCCGACTATAATGTAATGATGGACCTTACAGAAGAGATGATATGCCTGCTGGTTGAAAATCATTGCGAAGGTTTAAAATTACAGTATGGCGCCGAGCAAATTGATTATTCCCGTCCGTGGAAACGGGCATCGTACAGCGATTTACTGAAAGAATACGCAGGCTGCGATATAGGTGATATAACTTCGATTCGCAAAAAAGCAAAATCACTCGGCATCGAAGAAGCAAAGCTTGACGATGATATTGTGATCAACGATGTTTTTGAGGAAACAGTCGAGAAAAATTTAGTCAATCCGACTTTTGTAATTGACTACCCGGCAAGACTTTGTCCTCTGACAAAGCGAAGCAAAACAAATCCTGAATATGCCGAGCGGTTCGAGTTGTACATCGGCAAAATGGAAATAGCAAATGCTTATACCGAACTGAATGACCCGCAGGTGCAGTATAACAATTTTATTTCCCAGATAAAAGGCGCAAACGAAGATGAAAATACCTTCCGCAATCTCGATGAGGATTTTATAAACGCCCTGAAGTACGGTATGCCTCCTGCGGGCGGACTGGGCGTAGGTATAGACAGGCTTGTTATGCTTCTTACCGGAGTAACGAGTATCAGAGATGTGATTCTGTTCCCATTGTTGAGACCGGAAGCGCCCAGGCAGCCAAGCAAAGAAGCAGAAAAGTAAAGAAATTGGCACAAAGCCGGCAGTATCCTTACTTCATTTTTGAGATATATAAATGCTGAAGTTTTTTTTAGCTCTGCGATATTTGAAGAAAAAAAAGATAGTTCTTCTGAGTATCGTTGCCCTCGCTATTTCAACCGCGCTGCTTGTTACGGTGGCAAGTCTTTTCACGGCGTTCATAGATGCCGTCGAATCGAGCGCATCATCTTATCTCGGCGATATAGTCGTTGAACCTCCCGCCAGATTTTCACACAGCGATAAATTCGTGGGAAAATTAAATGCTGATAAGAGTATTTCCGCCGCGACAGTCGTACTTTCCACAAACGGCCTTATTCATCTGGGCAGCGGAAATGTCAAGGCAGTTAGTGTCTGGGGCATAGACCTCGCCAGTCGAAGCGAGGTTACGGACTTAAAAAACAATCTTCTATCGCAGAAGTCTTCCGCCTCTGTGCCGCAATTTACGGTAAATAGCAATGACCCTGACGCAATACCGGCATTTATCGCGATAGGTTTGCTCGCGGAACCCAATGGACAAACGGACGAATACGATATGTCAGCAGTTAATACCAATATAAACAAACCGGCGGTTATAACGACCGGCAGCTTTGAAAGTCAGACCGATACCGATGCTAAAGCTTCTGCGCCGCGCAGCCGTTCGGCCAAAATAAATATTTCCGATATATTGTTCACTTCCGTTTACGAAATAGATCAGCGATTTGTTTTTATGCCGATTGACAGTTTAGCGGCAGTTCTAAAAACTGGTATGGAAAAACCCGCCGATATAGTTCATATTAAATGTGCCGCCGGTTTCGATGCCGCACAAGTTGTTGAAACTGTCGGGCAGATATGGTCTGATTTTGCGACTGAGACACTAAATTGGCCGCATTTTTATATTGCCAATACCGAAATAAAAACCGCAGTTTCCAAGCAAAGCGAATACACGACCGAGCTTCGCAAACAGATGGGTGTTTTACTTGTTATCTTTGGAATCATAAGCGCAGGAATAATAGTTCTGGTCTTCTGCATATTTTATATGATAGTAACGACAAAGCAGAAGGACCTTGCGGTAATTAAATCAATCGGCGGCTCGTCGGCTTCCGCCGCTTCGATATTTCTGATTTTCGGCCTGCTGATAGGCGTCATCGGCTCCTCAGCCGGTCTGGCAATCGGGTATTTGGTAACTCATAATGTCAATACGATAGAGCGGTGGATTCAGATTTGTTTGGGGCTCAAACTCTGGAGCAGCAGTATTTATATGTTCAACAGAATCCCGTCCCAATTCGACTGGTACTGGGCATTGTGGTTTTTTGGTCTCTCGATTCTTGCCTCTGTCATCGGAGCGTTGCTGCCGGCAGTTTCCGCCGCCAGAACCTTCCCCGCAAAAATCCTTCGTTACGAATAAACAGAGTACTTGATAGAAGCCGAGTCGCGTAAGCGACCGGAATAATAAGGTATCAGCGTTTAAACCAAATACTAAATACTATGTTTATTCGTGTTAATTCGTGGTTAATTAAAAATCTGCGTAATCCGTGTAATCCGCGGTTTATTTCCTTGTAAAGAAATTTCCCGGCAGTTGTTTGACAATCCCCTTCAATCTCAGCGATACTACAGAGGCATTAACCTTTCCCGCAGCAAGGCCGGTTATGCTTATTATTTCTTCGATATGAACGGGTTCGCCGTCAAGGCAGTCAAAAATCTTTTTCTCAATCTCGGTCAAATTCAATTGCGAAACATTGAACAAAGGCATTTGAGCGTTTTTAACGGATTGCTCTGCGGACTGACTTACAAACTCGGCAAAATCTTTCTGCAGGAACTCAAGCGTCTCAATTACATCCTCAACCGACTCAACGAGTTTTGCTCCCTGCTTGATAAGACTGTGCGGCCCTCTCGACAGTGGCGAATCAACCCGCCCCGGCACCGCCATAACCTCACGACTGTTTTCGAGAGCGGCCTTTGCAGTTATCAGAGCGCCTGAACGGCCCATAGCCTCGATGACGATGGTTGCAAGACAAAGACCTGCGATGATTCTGTTGCGCGACGGAAAATTTTCAGCTAAAGGTTCGTATTCCAAAGGCAGCTCGCTGATACAGGCGCCGCTTTGAGAAATTTTTTCGAAAAGCTGTTTATTTTCAGGCGGAAAGATTTTCGCAAGTCCGCATCCCTGCACCGCAATCGTTCTGCCGCCCGCGCTCAACGCTCCACTGTGCGCCGCTGAATCGATTCCTCTTGCCATTCCTGAAACAATCGTGAACCCTGCCCCGGCAAGCAGATGAGCAAACCTGCTCGCTTGTTCCGAACCATAATGACTGCACCTGCGGGAACCAACAATCGCAACTGCCAAACTGTCGGATTTGACGACAGTTCCCTTGATGTAAAGTACCGGCGGCGGGTCGTAGATTTTTTTCAGAGCGGCTGGGTAGCGTTCATCCTCAAAATTAATAATCCAGACGCCGAGCCTTTCGGCCAGTTCGATTTCCTTATCGGCATCGAAACTGTCTCTGCTCCGGCAGATTTGTTCAGCGGTTACGGAACCTATACCGTTAACCTTTGCCAACGCATAGGCTGATGCGCCTAAAATCGCATCTACAGAGCCGAAATGCTTTAAAAGTCTTATAAAAATCCTCGCCCCAACGCCCTGACTGCGAACAAGTTTCAGCCAATTTCGTATATCTTTGGTGTTTTCTTCCACAATATCCTCGCAAAAAAAGGAAGATTAGGTGATGTTTTTATCCACTTTTAGTGCCAAAATCAATGGGAAAATTGTTTTTATACGGCAAAAGTAACAGTTTGTCTGTAAAATTTGGATTTTAAAAGTCTTTAATGTTACAGGAATTTAAAGGCCAAAAGCGCAAACCTAAGTGGAGTATAACTTGTTTGATATAAATATGTTAGAAAAGAAGATATATATGTTCTTTATTTTCTATTATTAAGAGCAAACGATATTAGATTGACTTATGATTTTTTTAATGCTATGTTGAAGGGCTATGGTTACGCGAACAACTACAACTAAAAGAACGGCTAAGGCTCCGAAGACGGAGAAGGTAAAATCTGCTCGGCAATTCAGGACCATCAAGCAGGGCCTTGAATATCTGTTCAGTCGTACGGATTACGAAAAACAGAGTCGGTATCGTTATAATGTTACTACATTTAGCCTTGAACGGATGGAAAAGTTGCTTTCGCTCGTTGCCAATCCCCACAAAAAACTCGCAACCGCCCACATCGCCGGCACGAAGGGCAAAGGGTCGACGGCGACGATGCTGGCGCGGATGCTGGAGGCCAACGGCTACAGCGTTGGTCTTTATACTTCGCCCCATGTTGTCGATTTGCATGAGCGAATAGCGATTGGCGGCAAAAATGTCTCCGATTCTGAACTTTTGGGCCTCATCAACCGCATTTATCCGGCGGTAGAAAAAATGGCCAAAAAAGATGCTCCGACATTCTTCGAGATATTCACCTCGATGGCGTTTATGTATTTTGTCGATAAAAAGGTTGATATAGCGGTCATTGAAACAGGTCTCGGCGGAAGATTAGACAGTACAAATGTTATAGCACCTGCGGTTGTCGGGATAACCAGCATAAGCATAGACCATCAGCAACTGCTCGGAAATACTATCGATTGTATAGCACGGGAAAAAGCCGGCGTTATAAAGAAGGGCATTCCGGTTGTAAGCGTTCCGCAGGAGCCTGCGGCGATGAAGGAGCTTAAAAAAGCTGCCCTTATGGCAAAAGCATCTTTAATGGTAACCGGCAAAGACATTGATTTTTCATATCGCTTCGAGTCTTCGCGTGAACATGGACCACATACAAGGATTTGCCTTACGACTCCGACAAGCAGGTTTGAACATTTAAAAGTACCGCTTCCGGGCGAACATCAGGCTATGAACTGCGGACTTGCCATAGCGATGCTCGATACTTTGAAGGCTGGCGGATATAAAATAGACGACAGCAAGGCCATCGAAGGCCTAAGAGACATTAAAATGTCGGGCAGGATGGAAATTATCAACCAGGACCCGCGTATCCTTATTGATGCAGCCCATAACGCTGCGAGCATAAAGGCACTGGTCGGGGCGATCGGTCAGCATGTTCCTTACGATTCGATGATAGTGATTTTCGGATGCGGTCAGGATAAAGATGTAAAAGGTATGCTCGCCCAGCTTCAGTACGGAGCTGATAAGGTGATATTCACCCGCAGCAATTCTCCCAGGGCGATGTATCCGCAGGAACTGGCAGAGATGTACACCGAAATTTGCGGCAAGATGTGCCAGACGGCAATGAGTCTCAAAGAAGCGCTGCGGATAGCTTCAAGCGCGATCGGAAGGGAAGACCTCGTTTGTATAACGGGCAGTTTCTACCTTGTTGGTCAGGCTAAAGTGATGTTTAAGCCGGAATAACATGCCCTTTTTTATCACACTGTTAAAATCTGCAATCCGGTTTCAGTTTGTGCGGATAATCTGCGCAGGTTAATACGGATTTAGAATATAATTCTTTCCGCTATAGGCGGGTATCGCGAAGCGGGCGTAAATGATTGTAGACTGTTCAACGCGACAGAATAATACCAATCGGTATATTTTTTTAGGATGGTATAATGGCATTTAAAATTTTTGGTTTATCAGACCCGTTAGTCAAGGGTATTCTTGCTACCGGTTACACCGCTCCGACGGAGATTCAGTCTCAGGCGATTCCTATTGCCATAGAAGGGCATGATATCATCGGTTGCGCACAGACAGGCACCGGCAAAACCGCTGCTTTTGTGTTGCCGATTTTAAACCGGCTCAGCCACGAGACAAGTAAAAACAAACTCACAAAAGCTCTTATCGTTACGCCTACTCGCGAACTTGCTGTACAGATAGAAAAATCTATTCTTCGTTACGGACGATTCCTGCATTTGCATACTTTGGCGATTTATGGCGGGGTAAATATCAATAGTCAGCTTGGCAAACTCCGCCGCGGCGTTGATATTGTCGTTGCGACACCAGGCCGGCTTATGGATCACATACAGCGGGGTACCATCAACCTGAAACATATTGAAGTTCTTGTCCTGGATGAAGCCGATAGAATGTTCGATATGGGATTCATTAATGATGTGCAAAAAATAATCAGCTTTTTGCCGAAGGGACGGCAGACAATGCTTTTTTCCGCTACTATGTCGCCGCAAGTAAAAGCTCTGACCGAAGGGGTGCTGAAATCGCCCAAGATGATTCAGGTTGGCCCGCAGAGTAAACCAATAGATACTATTACGCAGCGTATTTATCCCGTGCATAAGGAACTGAAAACCGACCTATTGCTGTATATGCTCAAGAACAATCATATGTACAGCGTGCTGGTTTTTTCCCGTACCAAACACGGCGCCGACAAAATCAATCGTCGGCTGTCGAAGGCGGACATCGTATCAACGGCGATACACTCCAACAAAACGCAGTCTCAGCGGCAGCGGGCGCTGGACGGTTTCAAGGCAGGCAAGTATCAGGTTCTGGTTGCTACCGATATTGCAGCTCGCGGGATAGATGTTACCGGCATTACGCATGTTATCAATTATGATGTCCCCTGCTTTGCCGAAGACTATGTTCATCGTATCGGCAGAACCGGCAGGGCCGAAGCAATCGGAGAGGCAATTACATTTGTTTCGCCTGATGAGGCCAAGTATCTTCGCGGCATTGAGAAATTTATAGAACGCAAACTCAGCCCTGAAAAATGTGAAGGCTTCAGCTACGCCAGGAGCGAGCCGATAAATCCGCAGCAGCATCAGAAACAGCCGCATAGCGGGAATAAAGAACACCGGCCGGCCAGACAACAGCAGCGGGCAAATCAGTCTGCATCGGCAAGGGCGGGGCACAATGATTCGACTCCGGAACAAAAGCAGCATTTCTCCGGCGGACGAAATCGAAAAAATCGCAGCCGAAAAAATTTCTCCCGGCGAAGATAAACTATAGTCTGTCAGGCCATGTACCGACAATCACCAAAGGTGAGAATTGGGTAGAAAATAAACGGAATTAAAACCGGCACTCCAATAAGCATTCAAATAAAGCTCGTCATCAATAATGATGAAGATATATATCTAAAAGATAAGATAGAGGAAATTTGCCGGGCGAATTTCAAGGGCAAAGTTATTGCCAGTGTCAGTTTTGACAAGCCATTTCAGAACGGTCATTCCTGCTTCTTTGTCATGCTGAACGAAGTGAAGCATCTCTTTAATGAATAAGACAAGATTCTTTCCCCTAAGGGGTCAGAATGACAAGTAATATTTTTAGAGATACCCAATATTTTAAAAATTCTAAAAAAATTCTTGACATTGATGGGGGGGGTAGAGTATCCTCTGATGTTACCGGATGGGATGCGGCGTGTTGAGGCTCATCAGGGAAACGCACGGCACAGGGCGTTGAGAGAATAAAGAGAGATGTTTTAGGAGAGCGATTATGTCCCGGAGATTCATTTCATTATATCTTTTACTAATTTTTCCCCTGTCCGGCCTGTCCTTTGCGCAGGAGATTGTTACAGAATTTGAGAAGGCTCACGAGCTTTACGCGGCCGCAAACCAATTAGAAGAAGCAA
>JAQTQF010000285.1 GCA_028712345.1 Phycisphaerae bacterium
ATGGATGTTGATGGCGTACTTACCGATGGTACCGTTTCCATAGGTTCTGATGGAACGGAATTCAAGCGGTTCAGCCTTATCGACGGCCATGGCATAAGAATGTGGCACAGAGCAGGTTTAAGAACGGCACTGATAAGCGGCAGAGAAAGTGCGGCCACAAAAATCAGGGCCGAAGAGCTTGGGATAAATTTTGTTTATCAGCCGGCTAAAAGCAAACTTGAATGTTTCAGCGACCTTCTTGCGGTATCAGGTCTGGAAGCAAAAAATATAGCGTATATCGGTGATGATGTTATGGATATTGCGCCGGTAAAACGGGCGGGCTTCGGTGTTGCTGTTGCCGATGCCGTCGATGAACTAAAAAGCCAGGCACATTATATAACTTCCAAAGCGGGCGGAAACGGCGCGGTGCGAGAAGTTATCGAATACATTCTTAAAAATACCGGCAAATGGTCCGAACTTATGGACCGCTATCTTGTTTAGATTAGAGAACGGCATTTTATGGTTTTGGGAAGAAAATTTGTAATCTGGTTTATTTCTTTTGGCGTTGTCCTGGCGGCGTTTTTGCTCTACAGGAGCATCAATAATACGGAGATAATTGAATTAACCACGCTCAATTACGGTATCGACCAGAACGATCCAAACAGACTTATTTCTGATTCCAATGCCGGCAGGATTGGACAGGCAAAACTGGAATATCTCCAGCAGGCAAGGTTTGAAACGGTTGATATAAAGACAAGAAAATTAAAACGGGTGGTGGGCTTCGAGAAAGTTCTTCATAAAACCGGCAACAATTGGGAACTTGACAAGCCTTATATGAATATGTTTCAGGGCAATTTCCGCTATAATATTACCGCTGATATCGGGACGGTTGAAATTGAAAATGTCCAAGGCGCCAACCCGGCTCCCAAAACGGCTGTTCTTAAAGGCAAAGTCGTTGTTCATATTATACCGGAATCTGCCAGCCAATCGGACAGTTTTGTATATCTTAATGAGGTAACATTCGATTCTGACCGTTCGATGCTTTTCTCGGATGACGATGTCAATTTTGTCTCCGCCGATGCGCATCTTGTCGGCAGGGGCCTTGAGATTATCTATAACAGTATTACAAGTCGGCTCGAATATTTTGAGGTAAAACAGGTTGATTATTTGAATATAATGAGTATAGACAAGGCGAATCGCATAAAAGATAACGGCGTAGAAAAAGATTCTACTATTGCTTATCCTTCCGTTCCTTCCGCGGCTTCCTCTCCTCAATCTGCACAAACTCTGTCCGCTTCTGTCGAGGCGCAGCCGACGGCAACTGTTGCTTCTGTTCCCACTCAACCGGTACAAACTCAGTCAATTGCCGCCAAGACACAACCTGCGGTGTCTGAAGATGGCGGAGAGAATTATAGCTGTATATTCAGAGACCAGGTTGTTCTTGAATATGCAGATGAAATTTTGCTTACTGACGAGCTTGCGATTACCAATCTTATATGGTCTTCATCTCCGCAGCAGGATGAGCAGGGCAGTTCAGTGGAACAAAAACCTGTTGCCTCTGCGAATACCAATGTTACTTTACAGACGCCTGCGGGGAAACCGTCAACGCCATCTAACCCGTCCTCAGTATCATCTGCGCCGAGAACTGTTATCGCAACGGTTAAATGCAAAGGGCCGATGATAGTAAGACCCGACTCTTACAAAGGACGGGATGATTATAATTACGCACCGTTCAAAAAATACGAGCAGCTGCCGGCTGAGGTTGTTTCCAAAATCGGGAAAAGAAATGTCCTGCTGGCTGTGCAGGTAAGCTATGATTATAAACAACAAATAGCCAAAGCGCATAACCAGGTTGAACTTGTCGCTTACCCTAAAACCGGTATGCAAAACGACAGTCAAAAGCCCTTTATAATAAGCTCCAAAAAAGGCGCCGAATTTATAACCGCCCAAAATCAGGCAGTATTTTATAGCGATGTTAAAGGCAGTTTTATAAAACAAACAGCTTATTATGACGAGGAAAATGTGTTTTATGGAGATAAACTTGTCGTTGACCTTATCTCGGCCAAACAGTCAGAGGCTTCCAAGTCTGTTATTTCGGCTAATCTTTCGCATATTGCTGTTACGGGTCCGGGCGTTCGGCTTGAATCTGAAAGAACTCTGAATGGTGAAAAATTAAGCCATATAAGGTTGAAATCAAAGAGGATTGATTACGATAAACTGACCGAGGAAATTATCGCGAGTGGAAGAGGAAAAATAGAATATGCTAATGAGGCCCGGCCTCAAGAGCCGGCCGGAGTTTCAAAATCAGCATCTTCGACCGATAAGTTGTGCTATGCGATTGTCGAAGGTTTTGACAAACTTATCTGGGATACTAATTCTATGCATGTGAAGGCTCTAAGCGATAAGACGGGGGGTATTCATATCGGCTATTTGCCTTTCACAAAGGGCAAGGCCGGAAAAAATAATTACGGCAGAAAAATTACCATTGATACGAGGCAGATTGATATTGATTATTATGAGCCGCAATACGGTAAAACGCAGATTAAGCAGCTTTTTGCGACTGGCGGCATAGTTTTTTATGAACAGGACAGATATGAATTTGCCGGCAACGAACTGTCTTATAACGCTGAAGACGACTTTATGGTGGTAACCGGCTCGAAGGAAATGCCGTGTATGCTGAATGGCGTTTTTGCCGAGGGCATCGAATATAACCTCAAGACCGGTTCAGCCAGTGCCGTTATGAGCGGCGGAGTTGGGGTGATACCTGTCAAAGAATAACCTGTCTTCTTTATCGCTAAACCTAATTTTAGGTTGACTTGTCTGCGAATTTGTCTAAACTGTCCACTCTTTTGAATATTTAAGAAGGACAAATGAGACATTGTTTAAATAAATTGAAACAAGGAGGTCAAATTGGCTTATA
>JAQTQF010000031.1 GCA_028712345.1 Phycisphaerae bacterium
AGATTCATTTCATTATATCTTTTACTAATTTTTCCCCTGTCCGGCCTGTCCTTTGCGCAGGAGATTGTTACAGAATTTGAGAAGGCTCACGAGCTTTACGCGGCCGCAAACCAATTAGAAGAAGCAAAAAATTTCGACCAGGCACAAGCCTTATATCTGCAGGTTCTAAAAGAATATCCGCTCAGTGAGTTTGCCGCAGGTGCAAGACTGCATTATTCGAGATTTAATGTCTTAGCGCAGCTTGCCGACGGTAACGATGTCAACAGTCTGGCTGAGATTAAAAATATCGAGGCTAATTTTGAGAAACACCCCGATTTTCCGTGGTATCTTTACGGCATCGCAAATCAATACGAAGAACTGAAAAAAGATAATGAAGCTAATTCGATTTACGGGCGGATTTTAGCCCAGTTCCCCGATAGCCCGGTGGCAGATGATGCAAGACTGCACTTTTTGAGATATAAAGTATTGAAACTTATCGCCGATGGCAACGAGGTCGAAGCACAGACCGAGATTGAAAATATCGAGGTCGATTTTGAGAATCATCCTGACTGGCCGTGGTATCTTTACGGCATAGGCAATCAATATGAAGAGATAGAAGACGACAACGAGGCCGATTTACTTTACCAGCAGATATTAGCTCAATATCCCGATAGTCCCGTTGCCGCCGGTGCGAAACTGCATCATTCGAGATATAATGTCGTTTCCCTGCTTATTGCTGATGGCAACGAGGCTAATGCCTTAGCCGAGATGGATATTATGGCGGCTGATTTTAACGGCCATCCCGATTTGCCGTGGTATCTTTTGATTATGCCTGAGGAATGCTATAAGGAGGGATTAAATATAGGCGTCAAAACGCCGGCAGGAAAAAGATTGATGCGTTTGGCTTTGAAATTGCTCGACAGGTATATGCTCGGCAAAGTTCAGGACAAAGAGAGCAAAACGATGGCTTATTATATGGCCGCTATAACCAATTACCAATTGGATGAGCCTGAAAAGACGATTGAGTATTCCGACAAATTATTGCAGCTCTCTCCTGATTTCCTGTTTGCCGCCAATATGCAGTGGCTGATTGCCGATGGCTACGAGAAAATGAAAGTCCTGCGGCATTTGCCTGCCGACCAAATCGATGAAGTAATCGAAGAGGAATATCAGCTTTTGATGGATGGTTATCCTGATAATCCTTTTTCGGAATTCGCGGCGATAAAACTGGGCTATATCAATCTGAAAAAAGACAAGCAAACAAAGGCCTGTGCGTATTTCGGCTGGTTTCTTATGAATAATAGTGTCGGTGCTGAGCAATTTGCCGACATTAAGAAAATAGTTGACAGATGCGGGAGATATAACTATGAATAAAAAATCAGCCCAATTCGGGATATGCCTGTTTGTTATCTGTTTTGTTTGTCAAGCAGCGATAGCTTGCGTGTGTTCGCCATATCCGCCTTGCTTTAGTGCATCAGGCACTTGGCCTCATTGTAACTATAGACTTATTTGTCCCAGCGGGTATTCCTGTTGTGCGTTTAGAGAGTGTTACAATAGAGACACACACAAATGCTGCCACTGGTATGATGGTGATTACGGCGATCAGGTCTGCCCTATTGGTACAATCTGCTGCGGCGATACTAAGTGCTGCGATGGTGAATGCGAAATCTGTACTGACGGACAGTGCGTTTCGAGATGCGAAGGCGGCGGGGATTGCTGTAATGGCGACTGCTGCAACCATGATGCGTGCGAAACCTGCGAAGATGGCGAATGCATTACAAAATGCGATCCATTAAAATGCGAGAGTTGTGACGGCCAGGGCGAATGTGAAGTCTGCGACGGCGATACGAATAAGCAGTGCTGTAATGGCTCATGCTGCAATCAGTCCTGCTGTGATGACTGGGATTGTGAAAAATGCAAAGACGGCGGCTGCCAAACCTGTCTTCGCAAAGCTGCTTCTTATGAAGAATTCGGGAGTTGTTCAAAAGTTCCTGACCCATCTTGGCCTACGCCAGCACCAGCAAATGGATGTGGGCCAGGTGGTGATGATGGGATTAGCGATGACCCTGCAAATTGTAGTCTTCCTGATAACTCAAGTTTTAAAAGCGCCTGTGATTTTCATGATCAATGCTATGGGACATGTGGCAATTCAAAAGGCGGATGCGATTCAACCTTCGGAGATAATATGGCAGCTGCTTGCAATGGTAACAGCCCATTATGCTGGACTGTTTGTACAGTTCAAAGAACAATTTATTGGGCAGCTGTTGCAATTGTAGGAGGTGAATGTTATGAGGCTGCACAAATGGGTGCTTGCGCGTGTTGTGATTGTAATTAAAAGTGGGTTCAATGTGAAGCATGCAAAACAGTAATTCAAAATAGAAGGAAAAATGTATGAAAATGGATAGACAATCAATAATTGTTCTTTTTTTATTACAGTATTTAAATTTGTGTTCATTATATGCCCAGTCTGGAGCAGATGCGAATAAAATTTTATGGCAGAAGGAGTTTGATGCAGGGGAGGGTATATGTAGCGCGCCTCATGATATAAGTATTAGTCCTGATGGAAATGCATTGTATATAACAGGTACATCGTTTCGTCCCAAAGTATATTCAGAGGGCAAATTCTGGTTATGGAAAATCGATACTAATGGCAGAATTATTAAAAAAAATGTACTTACAGAAGCCGATAAGAACATAGCATCTGCTTCTGCGATCGGGTATGGCTCATGGATTACAAGAGGATTGAATGTTTCGACAGATGGGAAGATTTTTGCTGCTGGTAAATTTAAAGATAAAAACCAATCATTTTTGCAGATAAATAATGAAGGGACAAATAAATATATTAAATCAATATATGATAATAATAGTAGTGCAGGCAAATTGATTTGGCGAATGATTAGTATGCCTGATGGTAACTTTCTATTACTTGGCAAAAACGACAGCGGTAATGCGCTGATAGTGAAATTGAGCGCGTCAGGAGACAAATTATGGGAAAAAACATACAAATTAGGGAAACTCAGCTTTTTCTCAGATGGTGTCTCTGTAAATGCAAATGGCGATTTTACGGTGGTTGGTTGGTCTTCAGAATATTCAGGAGAAATCGCTCTTACTAAAACATCGAATATCTGGCTATTAAAATGCAATTCTGAAGGTGAAAAATTATTGGAAATTACTTTTCCTGGCGGGAGCCCATCAGGGTATAAATCGCCACAGATATGCTTCTTGGAATCAGGTGTATTAATAGTTATATATGATAAAGGTTCTACGCTGACCACTACTGAATACAACATAGATGCATTTAATCTGGAACTGAAAAAGATATGGAACAAATTTGTAGTTACTTCAGAAAATAATCTACCAATATACATCAGAATGAAAGCTTTCAAAGGAGGTTTCGCGATAGCTTATTCTACTAATATGTACAATATTAGAATTCATCGGTATGATAATGAAGGTGAAGAAACACAGGTTGTCTTTTTGGATAAAATAAATGGTTTCGGAGAATTTGGTTTTGAATGCACGAAACAGAAAGCATTTATTGTAATGCCTACAATTCCTGAAAACCGTGATTATATTACAAAAACGAACATTATCGCTGTTAAAATTGATTAGATTATCAGTGTTCGTTATTTAACTTAGCAAGAGGCCAAGATTACTATGTTCAAAAAGTTTTGTATTGTTTTGTTATTTACCTTTTTACTTTGTGGTTGCCAATTGGCTAATTTTGCAGGCGGCGGAGGCATGTACTATCAGCCTCCCGAAAAAATTATTTGTGAAAAATCATGGGAAATTAAGTTGGCTTTTTATGTTTGGCCGACTGACCCTAAAGAGAAATATGGTAAGCTGTCTGAAAGATGGAAAGATGTAATAATCCATATTCGCGATTCCTCAGCCGGTGATTTTAGCACAGTACCGATGGTTCTGCAAAATGTGGATACCAACATAGGCAAATTGTACTTCAAAGCAAATATGAAGCCAATTCCATGTAGCTTCGGCATTAAATATGTGGAATATTATATCGATGAGATGTTCGACGGACATTATAATAGAACAGAATTATATAGAGTTCCTGTTAGTAAGAATTAGTTTATAGCTATTAAACTTAATCCGACGGGGACGGAGTCTGTAAACCACTTGCTGCGGCGATACTAAGTGCTGCGATGGTGAATGCGAAATCTGTACCGACGGCCAGTGCGTTTCGAGATGCGAAGGCGGCGGGGATTGCTGTAATGGCGACTGCTGCAACCATGACGCGTGCGAAACCTGCGAAGATGGCGAATGCATAGTTTGTGATAATGACCCGAATAAAACTTGTTGTAACGGCGAGTGCAATCTGAAATGCGAAGAGGGGGGAAATGAAACAATGTGTTCCTCAGAAAATAATACATCGTGCCCAGGATGTGTTGGTATCCTCGGTAATTGCTCGGGTCACGAGGCGCGGGTTTATTCAAATGAAACAGTATACAATTGCAGTGGAGGATGTCCTGGCGAATGTCCTGGTCTTCCATACCCAAGTGTTCCTTGCTTTGATATTTATTACTGCCAGGACTATATTAGTTACACTTTTGCAGAGTGTACAGCTATGTCGGAAACGGGTCCGGTGCCATTGGATTGTTATAATCAAATAGAGTTTCCATGGTCGTGTACTCGTTGCCAGGGAGGCGGCTATGCCCGGACAATGGATGTAGTTAGCAGGAGGTGTCAATAGCAAACTAAAAAAGGAAATATTCTATTAAATATATATATTAATCACATAGGAGATTGCCATGAGTACAATGCTTTTATCGACCAAATTAAGTTGGGTTTTAATCGTTCTTTTCATGTTAAATGTTTTTATCTTGCCTGGTACAGCCGAGGACAATCAGCAATGTCAATGGGTTCCTGTCAGCCAAGACAACTTTGCTGAGATACTGACTATGATAAACAGCCGAATTGAAAAAAATTATAACAAGATTAAAACATGGCAGGGTAAAGTGACGACTGTTTATGACAGCGTAATAAATGAGGGCGATGGTAGAAGAAAATTGTATGAGAAAATAGTGGATAAAGCTTTGCCAAATAAAATTATAGACCATGTGGAACTAACCAGAGAATTTGTTGTGGATGTTAATAAAGAGTTTCTTTATGACAGTATCTATCCGGATGCTCAACAAGAGATTATAGATGATCAGGCCGGCGAAAAGCTCCCGTTGAAAAAGTATGTTCAAATAGCCAGCGGAAAAAATGTCCTTACTCCCAATTACCAGCTCAATTGCAGGGACATTAAAAATCAGGATGGTGTAGTTATTCGTCACGATGTTATCAAGCAACTTCGTTCTCCGGGCGGGACAACATGCCAAGATAATCTGAACACTGTTTTTGATCCTATGGAAACAATGAGAGTATTTGGGGATATTACAGGGAAATCATCTGCTCCTCTCGGGGGAACATTTGCAAAATACCTGGCTTTTTTTAATGAGAAAGGAGGGCATAACATCGATGGACATTCTACTATCACAATAGAAGAATGTAATGTTGGGGACATCAAGAAATACAGGATAACCTTGCTGATTTTATCAAAGGATGACAGTGGATCTACAGTGTATGTATCTTCCATCTTAACCTGTTCAAGCGAGAGGGATTTTAATATTGATTCGTTTTTGGCCACTTACAATAATGGTAAGATGGTTGAAAGTAAAACATGGGACTATGGTTTAATTGGTGGCATTTTTCTGCCTAAACGAAAGACCCAACAAAAGTTTGATTATCATACCGGTGACTTGACCAATCAAAGCACTATTAGTTTTATAGACCAAAAGGTAAATAATTCGATAAGCAATGAAGTTTTTACTTATAAGAACCTTGGCCTAAAGAATGGTGATAAGTTCATAGACAAAGCAGAAAACAAAGAGTACCATTACAAAGAAGCAACAAAAACTCTCGAGCTTATTAATAAAGACTAATTTGGAAAAGCCAAAACTTAATCCGACGAGGACGGAGTCTGTAAACGACTAGCTGTGACGGCCACTGCTGCGACCCGGATAGTTGTGAGGTTTGCGAAGACGGCAATTGCATTTCAAGGTGCGATCCATTAAAATGTGAGAGTTGTGTTGGAAATGGCAATTGCATAGTCTGCGGCGGAGATACGAGTAAACAGTGCTGTAATGGCTCATGCTGCAATCAGTCCTGCTGTGATGACTGGGATTGTGAAAAATGCAAAGACGGCGGCGGCTGCCAAACCTGTCTTCGCAAAGCTGCTAATTATGGAGAATTGAGTTCGTGTTCTAAAGTCGATGATCCCGCTACTGAACCGACGGCGAATGGATGTTCGGCTCCCCTTTTGGAAAACGGGGACAACCCGGCAGGATGTACATATTCAAGTTTTCTTGGTTCTTGCAATGCACATGATTTATGTTATGGCAACTGTAGCAAGACACAATCTGCATGTGATGGTACTTTCCAGTCCAACATGGAAACCGTATGCCTTTCTGATGATAATGTTGATGACGGTTGTTATAATTCTTGCAATAGTTGGAAAAATATATACCACATGGCGGTTTTGGGTATTGGAGAGTTATATTATAATCCTGCTCAAGTGGCCGAGTGTGCTTGTTGTGATTGTTAAAAGAAATAAATAATCTCTTAAGTATATCAAGGAGCATATTATGAAAGTATGCATACAAACGATAAATATGATAATTCTTGCCCTGTTTGGATTTGTAAACATGAATTATGTTATGGCAGAAAGCAGTCCTCCAAACCTAAAAATATTATGGCAGAAAGAATATTCGGTCACTAATAATATTACCTATGCTCCGCACCTTGCAACATTTTGCGGAAAAACCAATAGGATAGTAATAGTGGGCAGTTCATTTCGTCCCAGGGATCCTAATTTTATTGGCAAAATATGGATTTGGGATGTTGACCAAAATGGTGAAATAACTCGGGAGACCATTCTTAAAGAAGCTAGCAGAAAAGAATGTTCTGCAATAGGGGATATGTGGCCAGCCAGAGGCTTGGAAATATCCGAAAATGGAGATATTTTAATGACGGGAAGTTTCGGAAAGCGGCCTGCAAAAGAACCAGCTATTATGCAGATAAATAGCGGAAAAACAGAAAAGAAAATCAAATTAATTGCAGAGAAGAATCAAGAGGAAGATAACATTCTAATCTTGAAAATGGCAAATCTTATCAATGATAACACCCTCTTAATTGGCAAAGATGCTAAAGGCAATGGTTTAATTATTAAAGTGGATTCGCAAGGGAATAGACTTTGGAAAAAAATGTACAAATTCGGAGATAATAATATTTTCACAGACAGCATTCCACTGAAAGAAAAAGGAGAGTTTGTAATAGTTGGATTATCTTTTTTTATGGGCGATGAAAAAGATGTTAATGGCATAAAGAATAACATTTGTATGGTAAAATATAACATGCAAGGCCAAATATTATCTGAAAATGTGATTGATAATGGTGGTACCCTTAATCCTTATGCCTATCCTCAAGTATGTCGACTTGATTCTGGTAACTTTGTAGTAGTATATGATAAGAGTACGACTATGAAAGCTACAGATTGCTGGTTCGAGATATTCACGCCTGCATTAGAGCCATTGCGAAAGAGTCAAATAAGTAAAACCGTCAACACTTTAGCAATCTCTGGAATCCGAAGCATTCCTAAAAAAGGTTTTTTGGTGGCCGATTGGTTGGAATTTTCTGGCCTGACAATACATCAATACGATGAGAAGGGCAACGAGGTAGGCAATGTATCGGTAAAGGACACGACAATATTTGGTAGTTTTAACATCAATATTGTGTGTACGGCAAACAAAGGGTTTATTGTCGTGTGTACTCCTTTTCAGGGTACCATTACTAAAACTAAGATTATCGCTTTAGAACTGAAATAGTTAATTGCTTATGCAGAAGTGATTCAATATTTGCCGATTATGTTATACATTCTTAAAATTTGGAATAGCCGAAACTTAATCCTACGAGGACGGAATCTATAAACGACTTGCTGCGGCGATACTAAGTGCTGCGATGGTGAATGCGAAATCTGTACCGACGGACAGTGCGTTTCGAGATGCGAAGGCGGCGGGGATTGCTGTGACGGCCACTGCTGCGACCCGGATAGTTGTGAGGTTTGCGAAGACGGCAATTGCATTTCAAGGTGCGATCCATTAAAATGTGAGAGTTGTGTTGGAAATGGCAATTGCATAGTCTGCGACGGAGATACGGATAAGCACTGTGATAACGGTCAGTGTGTGTGTAACAGTTGCTGGGCCGTGGACTATGTTTCAGCTTCAGCAGAGATTTGTCCGGACTGTTCTGGTCTTAGTGCTTGCAGCGGTATGGTAACCATCAAAGATGGCTATTACACATGGCAAACAGCAACGGGTTATGGCTATTGTAAGAATCCAACAAAATCAGCAGTAATTGGAACCTTGCATGAGTGTACGGAAGATTGGGATGTAGATATAATTGTAAACTGCGCAATAGGCGCGGGTCTTTCTGGTTCTGCTTGTTTACTTAATATACCATCTTGCGTAGCTGCTTTGTTAAGTACTGGTTATGGTTGTTTGCATGATGGAATTTGCACAGTGGTTGAGGGATGTATCACCGGCGATTGTTTATCCGCCATAGAAGAAGAAGTTGTTGACTGGAGCCAGGATTTTGGTTCTTTTACAAAATGCGGCTCATAATAAATATTTTTAAAAATACTTCAAACAATATCCATTATAAGGAGTGTAACGAAATGAAAGTTAATATCGGCATCCCAATTTTGCTGTTAGTTTGTATTCCTTTATGTGCCAAAGGATCGATAGGAAATCCTCCAACTGCTGAACAGATAGACAAAATGGCTTCTGCGGCTTGGAAAGAGCCTGTAACCAGTATTGATATAACTCTTTATAAGCACACAATAAAACCTCCAAAATCTGTTGAGGAGATTCGTCAAATGTTCGAGAATGCTCTGGAAGACCCAAAAAGGCCAAAAGAACAGCTTTCTCCTCAAGAACTTGAGCAGTACGATAGAAATGTTCAGCTAAATGTCGAACGCACAATTAAGGTACAAGAGACAGGCAGTAAGACAAAAGAAAGGATCAGGATAGATGGTTACCGCCAGCGGATAGACAGTGCCTTCGGTTGGCCGGAAATGACTCTCTTAAAAGGTACGCCCCCTGAGATGCATCGGTCGCAAGTAGTACTTGGTCCCGATACATCTTACAATATGACTTATATTAATCTTGGAGATGAACATAAAGGCGACTATAGAAGTTTTACTTACTATCATGGCAACAAAAGTGCAACGATGACTAATAATAAGAAAACAAGATGGGCCAAGAGCGATATTATGGATTTTGCTCGATTATCTTCTTGTTTTCAGGGAGTTCTTGGTGTTAGCGATGGGACGATATCGGAGCCTGTTTATATCCCAGATGTGAACAAAATTGAAGAGCTGCAAAAAACAGGTCTTGTGGCAAATGCCCTTAGACTTACGATTACTCCTGAGCCTAACGCTCCAGATAGCAGAGATCGCATCGAGATAAAATCTGACGAATATTCGTGCGGAATTGTTATAATATGCGATAAAAATAATTACTCCCGTATCTATTGTATGGAGATTTGTAATCCCGGTACAGGCAAGCCATTATACATAAAGCAATTCAGTAATTTTGATGATCAAGATTTTCCACATAACGCAACAATAATAGAATACGATGCGAATGGTAATCTGAAAAACAAGGAAATTTATACAATTGAAAAGGTAGAGCTAAATCCGATACTTTCAAAGGATGTATTTGAGTTTGCCCCGCCAGAGGAATATGAAATTACGGTAATAGACCCAAATGGTACGAGCGAAGTAGTGCGTCCGAAAGGCGGCATAGAAGGCGCTATGTTAAAGCTTGTGAAGGCTACGAAGGAAAAAGATATTGGAACATTGACGGAACTGCTTGGAAATGAAATATGGCAGGTAAGATTGCGGTCGCTGCAGGTTTTGGATAAATTTTTGGACCGGGACAAGGGAGCTTTGAAAGAGGCGGCTGCGATTCTTAAGAATGATGAGAAATTGGAGGTTCGTAATGAAGCCCAAAAAATTCTTAATCGTCTCGAATCTAATGATGCCAATGATGTAAAGTAAAATACAGTTGTTGCTTTAGATTAGTTGTAGTTGTTGCTTCCTAATCCGACGAAGATGTAGTCTATAAACGACTTGCTGCGGCGAGACTAAGTGCTGCGATGGTGAATGCGAAATCTGTACCGACGGACAGTGCGTAGTCTGCGGCGGTGATACGACTCTGAAATGCTATAATGGTCATTGCTGTTGTGCACCGAACGGATGCGGCCCTTGTGACGGCCCATCGGTTCCCGATAACCCGACTGGTTGTTCGGATACAAGTTTTCGTGCTTTTTGTGACGCACATGATGAGTGTTATGGAGGGTGTGGCAATGATAAAATCGCTTGTGATACCATTTTTTTTAATGCAATGATTAATGTATGTGTAAGCAGCAGTAATCCTCTTTGTGCGGCTGCTTGTATAACTTTGACCGATGCATTTTATTTGACTGTTCTATACGGTGGAGATTCAGCTTATGGATCTGCCCAGAATTGTTCATGCGGTAGTTAGAAAATTTTTGCGATATTACAAACATTAGGAGTAATGTTATGAGATTTTTTAAAAGTTTAATATTAGTGTTGGCTATATTCTTCTCCATTATAGTTTCTACTGTGAACGCCAAGGTATTATGGGAAAAAGAGTTGGTATCGGATGCAAATACGAATTCTATTCCGCTTGCTTCCTGTTTAAACAAAAACGGCGACGGCATAATTGTAATGACAAGAGAATGTTCGAAAGGCAAGTTTCCTGTACTTGGAGGCAATCTGGTATTATGGGAAATAGGAATTAATGGAAGTGCCGCTCGAACAATGCCAGAAGATGCCAACGGAAATCGCATTTGGACGAATGCAGATTATATTGGATTGGGCTGTAGAATAGCCAGCGACAAGTTTGGCAACCTTTTAACAGTAGGGATATTGAATAAACCAGGCGAGAAAAGACAAAAAATTGCGGTTATTTCAAACACTGATAAAGCAAAAAAAACAATCTCGATTTGCAATTCAGTAGAAAACTTCCCCAAAATAAAGATGATGTCATTACAGAATAATACATTTGTTATGATTGGAAAGCGAGACCGTGATGGATTGTGTATACGGATCGATGATCAGGGAGCAATAATACGGGAAAAGCTACTTAATAGAGATGAGATGAATATATTTAGTAGTGTTGATAGAATGAAATCTGATGACTCAAATTTAGTTTTAGCCGGTGTATCATTTGGAAAGATGTCTAATAATGCTAATGAAAACCTCTCCAAGAATTCCATTTTTATATGCGACCCAAATCTTAAAACAATTTATGAAGATTGTTTTACTGGCGGGGCGTCTCAATTATTATTTCCCAAAGTGTGTTGCCTCAATAATGAGAACATCGCAGTTTTATACAAAAAAGAAAGTGCAGA
>JAQTQF010000286.1 GCA_028712345.1 Phycisphaerae bacterium
GGCAGATATGCCTGGATGTTGTTGCGCTGAGGCATTTGGTAGCCGCGCGCTCTGAAAAATTCTTTTATCTTGTCGTCAATTTTCGGATGGTACTCGAGCCGAACTCCTAAGAATTCCGCTATTGCGTTTCTTGTTAAATCGTCATCCGTCGGGCCCAGACCGCCTGTGATTAAAATTATCCCCGCCTTTTTCAGGGCACAATCGATTGCGATTTTAATTTCTTCGACAACATCGCCGACGGCACAACTGTAAACAACGGGAACAGAGGCGGCAAGCAGTCTGCCGCAAAGCCAGTTTGAATTCGTATCGACTGTATGACCGTTTAAAAGTTCGTTTCCAACGCTTATTATCGCCGCATTGACCCGCATATTTTCTAAATTCTAAACATTAAATCTGAAATTCATAATGTCGCCATCCTGAACAATATAGCCCTTTCCTTCAAGGCGTGTTTTACCGGCAGCCTTTACGGCCTTTTCATCACCGAATTGTTTTAAATCGGCAAAACTAATCGTCTCAGCCCGTATGAAGCCTCGCTTTATATCACTGTGGATTTTTCCTGCCGCATCCAGCGCCGTCGTTCCGACAAGTATCGGCCAGGCGCGTGTCTCGTCGTCGCCGACGGTAAAAAAGTTTATCAGCCCAAGCGCCGAATAGCAGCTTCTGACAAATTTATGCGCAGCCGACTCGGCCATACCCAAATCCTTCATAAACTCAAGTTTACTCGCCGCATCAAGCTGACTTATTTCATATTCAATCTCTGCGCAAACACTGATGACTGGAATAATCTGGTTAATTATCTTTGAAGTATCGAAAGTCTTTGCCGGCTCGCTTTCGGAAGTATTGAAAACTATCACCATTGGCTTCAATGTCAAAAAACCGAGCGGCTTTACAATTTCGATTTCCTCTGCGGTTTTAATTACCGTATTGAGCGGCTTTTCGTCTTCGATGGTCTGACGAAGTTTTAGCTGAAATTCAAGTTCCGCTTTTTGTCTCGCCTGGTCTTTAGACGGCTTTGCAGCCTGAATTTTGAGTTTTTCAATCCGAGTCTCGACAAGCTCAAGGTCGGCAAGAAGAAGCTCGGTCATTAAATCTGAAAGATCTTTCAGCGGCTCAGCTTTTATGCCGGCCTGGTCGAATGCCTTTATTACCAGCACAAGCAGTTCGCTTGTTCTTACATTGTTCAGCAGTCTTCTTGCCGCCGCTCTTGTGTGGTCGTCGGAAAAAGAAAGGCCCGGCAAATCAAGACAGTCTATCGTAGCCCTTACATTTTTTTTTGGTTTGTAAAGATTATAAAGCCAGTCAAGCCTATCGTCGGGAACCTGCGCAATTACTTCTTCAATCTGTGCTGCACCGGTGTTGGAATATTGTCTCCCACTGATTGCTGCCAGCAGTGTGCTTTTGCCTGAACCGATTATACCAAGGAATGCTGCTTTCAATTTTTTACCTCTTTAAAACAATTATTGCCGAAACAATCGTATGCCACGATTGCCGGAAAATCCTTAAGTTCGAGTTTTCTTATCGCCTCGGTTCCTAAATCTTCATAAGCAACCGTTTCTGCCGAAACTATATATTGGCTCAGCAGCGCGCCTGCCCCGCCGATTGCCGCAAAATGAACCGCAGAATATTTTTTCAATGCATCTCTTACCGCGTCGTTTCGATACCCTTTGCCAATCATCCCTTTAAGACCGGCAGCCAAAAGTATGGGGCTAAAACCGTCCATCCGCCCCGATGTCGTCGGTCCTGCCGAACCGATTACCGCACCCGGCCGGGCGGGCGTCGGGCCAACAAAATAAATGACGGCTCCCTTAAGCGGTATCGGCAACTCTTTGCCCTGGGCGATAAGGTCGCAAAGCCGCCTGTGGGCGGCATCGCGGGCGGCATAAACAATACCGCTGATAGCCACTTCGTCACCGCTTTTGAGCGAACGGATGACCTCGTCTGTCAAAGGGGTTTGAATTTTCTTCATTCCGGCATTCTACACAAAATTGTCTTTTGCCGCAAAGGCTAAAAATTTACAGCCGCGGCTGTTTTAGAGAATTGGGGCGGACGATAACGACAATGAATATAAAATTAGATTTCTCTGCCTCAAGGGGAAAAACTACACATAACTAAATGAATAAATAAAAAACCCGGCTGAAGTTACAACCGGGTCTGGAATCTTCCGAAAAACAGCTTTATTAAGCTTTAATCTTTTCTATGGTGACTGCCATATATTTCTGACGATGGCCGATGCGTTTTTTGCTGTTCTTACGGCGTCTGAAATGAGTAGGATACAGCTTTGGACCCTTTACCATTGCCTCATCGGCAGTAGCAGCGAATTTGCCTACAACCTTTGCGCCCTGGACATAAGGGGCACCGATTGTGGAGTTTTTGCCGTCGCCAATCAGCAGCACTTTATCCAATTCTATCGTTTGGGCATCCCCAGCAACATCGGCAAGCTCAATGTTTATGACATCACCCTGATTTACCATATATTGCTTACCGCCTTGTTCTATAACAGCATACATCAGAAACTCCTGTAAAATACGAAAACTTTATATTGGAAAGCGGGGTATTATAGGAATTTAGCCGATATATGTAAAGAGAATTGTTTTTATTAAATTAAAGACGGTTTTGCGTCCCATAAAACAGGACTACAAGGGTCTTTAATTGTAATTTTCATGGTTTTTAGATTTTTTAGCAATATGCTGCAATAAATAAGCATCAAAATGCGTCTTTACCTATGGAAGTGCCGATGGATGAAACGAAAAAGTCAATAGAAAAGCTTGTCAGGCTTTGCCAGAAAGGCGAGTCGGAAGCTTTTTCGGAACTGGTTGACATTTATTCGAGCCGTCTATTCGGCTACTTTTACAGATTGACGGGCAACCGTGACGAGGCAAACGAACT
>JAQTQF010000032.1 GCA_028712345.1 Phycisphaerae bacterium
TAGCGGCAAAACAAAACCTGGCTTTATAATGTAACTTACGGTAAATATCAAAAGTATTATAAACAGATGTATGCCGGCCGCTGAACTTTATGCAAAACGGAAAATTTATCATAGCAAAACTCTGGCCGAGATACGGTGAAGGCGTTCCATCGCGAACGCCGGTAATACTCGGTATAAACCCTCAGAAATACGAAACGATTTGCATTTATCATACTAAGAACAGCGATAATCCGAATGTTTTTGAGCAAAACGGGAAAAAGGTTTTCTATCTAACCCGGCAACCATCGCTGGGTCTGCTGAAATTCTTTGCAATTTTCAAACTTGCCGCACTTCTCAAAAAACAACAAGTTGACATCCTTGATTGTCATCATCATAAATCAGTTATTTACGGCGCAATTGCCGGCAAATTGGCCGGCGTACCAATCATAATTGCAAATGTTCACGGCTTAGGCAGAACACGAAACTTAAAAAGGAAGTTGACCAACTTTTTTATTTTTCGGTACATCAGCAGAATTTTAACGGTGGGTCAGGCTACAAAAAATGATGTTCTGCAAAATAACCTCTCCGTCAAATCTGAAAGAATAATTAATATTGGCAATTCCATAGACTGCGACCATTACGGCTCGGCTCATTTTGACAAAAAAGCCGTCAGAGACAAATTCTGTATTCCGCAAAATGCATTTGTCTTTGCTGCCGCAGGCAGATTATCACGAACAAAGGGGCAGAAATTTTTAATCGAAGCGTTCTCACAGGTTAAAAAACAAATTCCAAATGCCGAACTTCTTATTGCCGGCACAGGCGAATTGGAAGATGAACTTAAAAAACAGGCGTCTGAACTCGGATACGAAGGCTCTGTTCGTTTTCCCGGACGAGTTGAAAATATGACGGAGATTTATTCTGCAATCGATGTCTTCGTTCTGCCGTCAATCGCCGAGGGACTGCCAAGAAGTATGATGGAGGCAATGGCAGCGGGAGTTATCTGCGTCGCATCGAACGCAGGCGGAATACCGGAGATACTTGATAATGGAAAATTCGGTTTTCTTGTAGCTCCTAAAGACTCAAACGACCTTTATAGGACAATGCTAAAGACGGCTGATATGCCAAGTGATGAAAAAATGAAAATTATTTCCTCTGCAAAAAAACATATTCAGGACAATTACAGCCATGGTGTAATGATAAAAAGAATGGAAAAAATTTACGACGATCTGGTCTCGGAGAAAATCGAATAATGCCAAAAATTTTGATTTTAAGCAGACATACAGAAAGCGCCAGTTTTCGACTGCGAATTCAGGCGTATTTAGATGTTTTGCGACAAACCGGCATAGAAAGCGATGTAGAGAAACTGCCCTCCGGTTTTTGGAGCAGGATTAGACTGCTTAGACGAGCGAACAGATACGATGGCGTTGTTCTTCATAAAAAACGGTTAAATAGTTTTGAGGCCTTTTGGCTCCGCCGTTGGGCGAACTTTATCATTTATGACTTTGATGATGCGGTAATGTACGACTCTGAGAACCCGGACAAAGCCAGTCCGAGGCGGCAAAAGTGCTTTGAGCAAACCGTTAAAATGGCGGATTGGGTTATAACAGATAACTCACTGCTGGCCGGTCAGGCTCGTAAATTTTGTAAAAATGTGGAGGTGATTCCAACCGGACTGGATATAAACAGTTACCGAGTTTGCGAAACGGAAAAAAGAGACGGGAAAATACGGCTGGTATGGATTGGCGGCAGCAGTACATTAGGGTTTTTAGCCGATATTAAGGAATCGCTTGAACAAATTGGCTCACAATTCAACAATGTGGTCTTAAGAATAATAAGTAATGAGTTCTTCGATCTTAAGAATATGAAAGTTGAAAAATGTCAATGGTCGCTTGAAAATCAAATCTCTGACCTTGCCGCAAGCGACATCGGGCTTGTTCCAATGCCGGATAACAAATTCACACAAAATAAGTTTGGTTTCAAAATGTTACAGTACGCGGCAGTCGGACTGCCGATTATCGCCAGTCCGGTTGGAGCCAATGGAGACTTCCTCAAACCCAATCACAACGGTTTGTTTGCATCGGGCTGTTCTGACTGGGTAAAAAAAATGACACAATTAATAGAGGACGCCCAACTCCGCAAACAGCTCGGTCTAAGGGCCAGAGCCGACCTTGAATGCTTCGATGTCGGTGTTATCGGCAAACGGCTGACAGAACTTGTTAGTAATTGCATAAAAACAACTGATAAGGCGTAAAAATATGGATGTACTGACAAAAATTAATCTTTCGCAAATTCTCAACGACAGTGAACCTATTATTGTCGAGCTTGGATGCGGCCCAAAGAAGAAACCAGGACGCATCGGCGTTGACAAAATTGATTTGCCAAATGTTGACATTATCGCTGACATTGAAGAGGGACTTGGTTTTCTGCCTGACAATTCCGTAGATCAGATACACTGCAAAAGCCTGCTGGCGCATATCGAGAATTTGGAAGGCTTGCTTGCCGAGATCATACGGGTTTTGAAAAAAAACGGTACCGCTCATATTTTTGTCCCGCACTTTTCTAATCCGTATTATTATTCTGATTACACCCACAAACGCTTTTTCGGTCTGTACACTTTTTATTATTTCGTGGACAGTCAATACCAGCTAAAGCGCAAGGTGCCTGTTTTCTATACATCTATCAGGATAAGGATACTGTCGCAAAAGCTGAAATTCCGTTCTTCGGTTAAGCTGTTCAAGCCCTGTAAAAAGCTGCTGAACTGGTTTTTTAATCTGCACACAAATTTGCAGGAGTTTTACGAAGAAAACCTTTGCTATGCGCTGCCGTGCTACGGAATTGAAATAGTATTTACTCCAGACGAACAGCCCGGCAATCAGCCCTGATATTCCAGAACGGTATCTATGATGTGCCTTATATGGCTTTCTTCCAGCCACCAGCCCACCGGTATCGAGAGCTGCTCCGAATTAAACTCGTCAACACCCGGTAAAGTGGTTTTGAAATCGCGAAACATAGAATGCGTATCGTTTCTGGCGTGAACTTTTGAGACGGCAATGCCGGCTTGTTTCATATACTCCACAAATTTCTGCCTGTTTTTGACCCTGATAGTGTAAAGCCAGTAAGAACCTAAACGGTCCTTCTTATATTTCATAGGCTTGACGAGTTCGAGATTCGCAAAAGCCTCATCATATCGGGCGGCATTGGCGCGGTGTTTTTTAAGGGTTTCGGCTATATATTTAAGCTGTTCTATTCCAATGGTTGCCGAAACATCGTTCATATGAAATTTATACCCGTATTCAACAATGTCGGCTTCGCATCGCAAATCCTGGAGTTTTGCATTCCTATCAATTCCATACCACCTTAATAATCTGCCGCGGTCGTTATCGCTTGTCGATTTGCATGTCAAAGCGCCGCCGTCAACCGTCGTCATATGTTTGATCGCCTGGAAAGAAAAACATGAAAAATCAGAAATAGAGCCAATCGGTTTATTATGATATGTAGCGCCAAAGGCGTGACAGGCATCTTCAATCAGTTTGATTCCATGCCTTACGGCAATAGCATTAAGTTCGTCAAGGTCACAGGGATACCCGCCCCAGTGAACACACATTATAGCCCTGGTTTTAGGTGTGATTTTTCTTTCGACATCCTCAGGGTCTATATTTGCCGTCCAGGGGTTGATGTCAGCCCATACTATTTTTGCGCCCAAAGCCAGGATAGGTTCGTTTGTGGCCGAGCATGTCATTGCGGTCGATATGACCTCATCGCCATAGCCTACATTGGCAAGCCTCAGTGCCAATTGCAATGCCGAGGTTCCGTTATTCAATGTCAAAACATTATCATTTCCAAACCATCCGCTAAGCTGTTTTTCAAACTCGGCAACCCTTGGTCCCTCACCTATATAGCCGCTCATCAGGCACGCATTTAACGGTTCTAATATGCTTTGGGGCATAAAGACCTTGAATAAAGGAATATCCTTGCCGCCGCCTGACAACAGCTTAGCTATAGATTTGTCCACTGTCTGCATTTTTGCCCTTTTCATATTTTTTTAAGCCTGCGAGTATAACGATATTTCTTTATCGTATCAACAAGTATTTTAACCCTTTTCCGGGAGCTATTTTGCGCTTGCTTTCCATCGCTGCGGCGCATAACATCTTTGCTGTTGCCTATTTGGAAAAGAATTTTATGGTTCCGGACATTTCGATAATAATTGTCAATCGCAATCGCTCTGATTTGCTCGTCAATTGCCTTGACAATATTTACAACACTCCCTGCCGACACAGTTTTGAAATTATTATTGTAGATAACGCCAGTACTGATGATTCAGTGCATCTTGTCGAACAGAATTTTAGGGATGTCAAGATTATCAGAAATGATTCCAATCTCGGCTTTTCCGCCGCAAACAATCAGGGTATAAAAATCGCCAAAGGAAAATTCATTCTGTTTTTGAACTCTGATACGATTGTCCTGAAAAACGCCATAGATATTCTTGCTGATTTTCTCGAACAAACTCCCGATGCCGGCCTGTGCGCCCCCAAACTATTAAATAATGACCGTTCCATCCAGCGTAATGTCTATCGTTTGGCGACATTTCGTTCAATACTCGCAAGATACACGATTTTAAAATACTTCGGTATGTTCAAAAAAGCTCGCAACCTTTACAGGATGCGAAATTTTACATATGACAATATTACAAAAATTGACCGTGTTATGGGTGCTGCGATGATGGCTAAAAAGGAGGCATTGAATAAATCCGGCCTGTTCGATGAGAACTATTTCTTTTATTTTGAAGACGCGGATTTATGTCTGCAATTTAAAAAATGCGGTTTTGAAGTCTATTTTGTTCCAAACGCTGAAATTATTCATTTGGGCGGCCAAAGTGCAAAAAGTCTCGGCAACCATAAAACAGAAATGATGTTTTACAGGAGTATGTTTTATTATTTCCGCAAAAATCGCGGCAAAGTTAATACCTTCTTATTCTCTCTGGTTTTTAAGCCCTTAGCCATTCTATATTATTTATTAGAGGGCGGATTGAATTCCATTTCGGCCATTTTCCCATCCGCAAAACGCAGGCAAAAACTCGCAAGAGCAAAAACCGCTTCTCTGTTTCTGATTAGATTTCTGCCTGAATTTTTATTCCGTTAAAACCCCGCCAGTTTTTTATAGACCTCTACGACCTGCTGTGCCGTTTTTTTCCAGGTGAACAATTTATTCCGTTCCCTTCCGGCAGAGACGAGCGTATCTCTCAATTGTCCGTTATTTGAAATTTTCACAATTGCCTGCGTTATCGAATCGGCATCGAACGGGTCAATATACATTGCCGCATCTCCGCCAACTTCGGGCATTGAAGAGCAATTAGATGTAATCACTGCCGTGCCGCAGGAAAAAGCTTCTAAGATTGGTATTCCGAACCCCTCATAGAGACTTGCGAAAATCAGCGCCTCGGAACAGGCAAAAAACGGCCGTAAATCTTCTACTGTTCCGACCCAGATAACATTGTTATATAAATTCGCCCTCAACTTTCTTTCCAACTCAAAATCTCTTTTATCAAGATTGCCGATAATCAGCAATTTCGTATTCTCAGCCATATCCTTGGCGGCAATGTCAAAAGCTTCAACCGTTCTTGCGATATTTTTTCTGCTGTCAGGCGACGAAATAGCCACAAAATAGTTTTCGATTTTCCGGCCTAATTTTTCTGACAGTTTGCTTTTTATTTCCTCTTTCTGCTGCGCCGAATAAAAAACAGGTTCTATGCCTGAAGCCAATGGGGCAACATCTACTCTTCTTTCATCTATTGAAAAAACAGAGCATAAATCTTCTTTTGTCGCTTGTGATATCGCTAAAAAGTGGTCTGCCCGTCTGACAGCATTCTCAAAAAAAGCAAGTTTCGACTTTCCATAGAACTGAGGCAGTTTGTACCGTCTCAAGTCGTGTATAGTCATAAGCCTTGGCTTATTTTTCGTCGGCGGCATCAAGTGATGAAAACAATGATAGACATCAAAATCTCCTGTAATACTTTCGAGCCTGGGGCAGTTAAAACGATTCCAAAAGCTCTCAAGCCATCTCATTTTAACTGTAAATGTCTTTAAATCCGCCAGTTTGCTTAATTCAAAATCTACGAGCTGTTTCGTCCTTTTTGCATATTTACTCGAATGAAACAAAATCAGTTCCGGTTTTTCTTCGAGCTGAAACAGGCCGTCGAGCAAGCCTGTGCCAAAGGTATAAAAACCGGAATATTTATTAACAAGAACCGGGTCAAGATCAATGGCGACTTTAATATCAGCCACAGATTTAATCTTTCCTGGAGCAATTTTTGTTTTGCTGTCCGTAGCCGGCTGTATCCACAGGGCTATGTATAATTTTACATTTGCAATAAACATCCATAAAAGCGTTTTTAAATCAAAACTTTTTTTAAGAGATTCTCTGAAATAGTTCAATGCTGTTTGCCCAAATGATTCTCTCAATGCACTTCTCGCCGCCCGGTACTGTTCTTTACTTAATCTTTTCATCGCAAGACGAGGCGAGATTACATTTTTTCCACCCCCGCCGTAGTAAAACTTTTCAAGAACTTTATATTCAATATCCCTGTTGGCAAAACATATTTTTGATATGTTTCCGCTGTGGCGTCTTCTCTTGAAGACCGGTTTGTCTATGCCGATAAAACCATATTTCAGTGAAAGCCTCAGCCAAAGGTCATAGTCTGAACAGACCGACAGGGAAATATCGAATCCGTTTTGTTCGACCAGAACTTTTTTAGGAAAAAGAGAGCCGCAGGAATGAATCAGAATGTTTTCAAACAGATTTGTCGTTATCCTGCCGCTAAAGAGCCTCTTTTTTCGTCTGTGGACAATATCTCCTTTTTCATCAATGGCAACATAAGGCCCGTAGACTATGACATCGTCGGCATCTTTGGGCATTGCCCGAACCATTTCTTCCAGCGCATCGGGAAACAAGAGGTCGTCCGAATCAAGAAATGAAATATATCTTCCCTGGGCAAGTTCAATCAGTTTATTACGGGCCGCAGCGTCGCCGGAATTTTTCTGCCGGTAATACCTGACATTAAATCCGTGCTTTTCGAGCATTTGTTTTGTGCCGTCGGTAGAGCCGTCATCAACTATAACAACTTCAAAATCTCTGTATGTCTGGGCGAAGACACTATCGAGCGTGTCTTTAAGCAGGCGTTCTCTGTTATAAGTCGGGATGCAAACACTGACATTCGGCACCGGAGACAACCTCTATTAACCTTTATACGCAAATCAGGTAACAATTAACTGTGTTTCATACAAACTCTTGTACAAAGCACAGTCTTTGACAAGTTTTTCGTGGGTTCCCTGAGCAGCAATCTGGCCGTTATTCATAACCACAATGCTGTCAGCGGATATCACGGTGCTGAAGCGGTGAGCTATCACAAAACAGGTTCTGTTCTTCATTATTTCGGCCAGCGCCTTATGAATTTTTGATTCGCTGTCGGCGTCAACCTGGCTCATCGCTTCGTCAAAAATAAGAATTGACGGATTCTTCAGTATCGACCTTGCAATAATGATTCTCTGTAATTGACCGCCGCTGAAGCCGGAACTGTTTTCGCCGATAACCGTTTCGTACCCGTCGGGCAGCGGCTCGATAAATTCGTGAGCATAAGCCCTTTTGGCCGCTGCGATAATTTCATCCATAGTCGCATCTTCTTTGCCGTAGCCGATATTCGCAGCGACCGTATCGTTAAAAGTAACAACCTGCTGGCCAACCATACTTATCTGGCCTCGCAGGCTTTTGATACTCGCATTGCGTATATCAACTCCGTCGAAGATAACCGCTCCTTCATTCGGGTCGTAAAAACGCGGAATGAGATTTACCAGTGTCGTCTTGCCTGAGCCGTTCGGGCCGACGACGGCGACAGTCTGACCTGCATCGATTGCCAGATTCAGCCCGTCAAAAATCTTCCTGTCGCTTTGCGGATAACAAAATGAAATATTCCTGAATTCCATTTTTCTCTTCAACGGCGACAACTCTACCGCATCTGGTTTTTCAAACTCGGTCGGTTCATCCATAAGAGTAAAGACTCTTTCGGCAGCGGCATTTGCCTCTTGAATTTTGTTCCAGATGTCGCTTGTTTTTCGTACCGCCTCGGCGGCAGAGCCCAAAAGAAATAAAATCACAAAAAATTCAGTAGCGCCAAGCTGGCCTTTGTTTATCCAGTGAGTACCGGCCACTATCGCGGCCAACCCTGCCGCCATTCCGATTACTTCCAGTGTGGGCATAGTCGCGGCGTCAACTCTTGAGCCTTTCAGTAATTGCTTCAGCAGTTTTTTATTTATAGCTCTGAAAGCGCCTTCTTCATAATCCTGCCGGTTATAAACTTTAACAATCTTGAGTCCAACTACCGTTTCCTGTAATTTCGAGAGCATCTGCGCCCAGGATAGCAGCGATTTTCTCGTCGCTCTCTTCATTTTCTTGCCCAATGAAGCGGCCAGCCAAACCGTAATCGGCGCACCGCCCAGAAACACAGCGGTCAACTGCCAGTTTATCAGCATTGCCGAACCGAGAAAAACGGTGGCGTTAAGCGGTTCCCGCAGCGCCTTGCCAAGAAGAACTTTAATACCGTTGCCCATCGCGCCGCTGTCCCTGATAAGCCTGCTGACGGTATCGCTGGCCTGTTCATTAACGAAATATTTTACCGGCATTTTCATCACATGCCTGAAGGCATCCTGACGCAAATCGGTTACCGCCACCTGCACCACTTTCTGGGCAAAATAATCCTGATAAAACTTAGCTATGCATCTGATTATGGTCATTACCAACATCACTGCCATAATAAAAATAACCGCTCCGGTCTTTCCTTCCTTGGTGCTCTGTCTTGGAAGCAGCGAGAGCGCCTTTTGCGCCTTTCCGAAGAAGAACTTTCCTATGTTCCACTGCACAGCCCGAATGAAGCCCCAGTTTTCTCTATCCATAAATGCCTTGTCTGCTGTCGTTTTAATCTGAATCTGCCGGTTTTCAGCTCTACTGTCCCTGCCGATTTTTTGCAATTGAACGGTCAGTCTATCTTCTGTCGCAGTGGCTAATTCCTGTACCAGTCTGGTCGAAGATATTTTATCCGCCTGCGACCCCACAAGAAAATCCCCCGCCCCGATAATCCTGTCGTTTAACTGCAGCCCTGCCGCTGAGGCCAGCCCGTCTTTTTTTACCTTGATTACAACAAGGCTGTGTATCATATCCGGGCCGTTCTGGTCAACCAAATCGCTCATATCCGGAACATAAAAGTCCACACCGTACCGCCAGTTGCATGTTTTTCTGTCCACCCATCCATGGAGTCCTTCTTCTCCCATCATAACTTTCAGCAATGGAATAATTGTCATAAAACTCAATGACAAAAGCAGAGAAATCGTTATTGCGCCCAAAACAACCACAACGATTCTCGGCCACTGCGGCCAGACATATTTAAGTATTCGCCTAAATGCACTCAATTCGCTTACTCCAGATATAATAACAGCCCGATACGATAACCGAATAGACCCGATAGGTCAAGAATTCAAAAATTTAGGTTTCAGGAGAAAGACAATAGAATTTGGAGTATTATTCAGCCTCTAAGTTGATTCCAGTTTACCGGCTGTCTGTCAAGTTCAAGAATTTCGGAATTGTATATTACCCATTTTCCCTGTGGTATTTTTTTGAAGTAAAATCGAGCCTTGACTATCATAAATGTTTTACCGGCCTCGGCAATGTCGCTGTCTTCGGCAAACTTCACCATCATTTCAGCCTTAAAAATTCCCCTCTGACCATAAACTTTTATTTCTCTGCTGAAAATTGTAACTTTTTCCACGGCAGCGAACTGAAAGAGCGTTCGACAATAAGCGAGCAATTGCTCCTTTGAACTGCACGAAAAATCATTATAGTCGTCGGCAACGATTTCATTTACCGGCTTGATGTCTCGTTTTTCAAACGCCTTGATTCCGATGTAAACGACTGCCTGGATTTTTTCCTTGTCCGTCTGAACAAAAAACGCAGTCGCAAACGCCGAGCTGGCAATAATGAAAGGTACGGTAAAATGCCACCACTTTCTTCCGGCTGGATAAAACGCGTTATACAGCCAAAAAACCATCATCGATAAAACCGCTATCCCGATTCCCGCAAACGGATACTCAAAAATGTTGAACATAGCTTAATTCCTTAAAGCTTGTACCTGTGCCGGGATTCTGCCCTTTCGTTTTATAAAATCCGCTGACGCGATTTTTGAAACTTTCATAACCGGCGCCGAGCCTAAAAGCCCGCCGAAATGGACCATCTGGCCGGCTTTTTTGCCGGGAGCGGGAATAACTCTTACGCTGGTTGTTTTATTATTTACAACACCGATTGCAAGTTCATCGGCAATAATCGCGCTCAATACATCTGCGGGCGTATTGCCGGGTACGGCAAACATATCCAGCCCGACCGAGCAGACGCTCGTCAGAGCTTCGAGTTTTTCAAGATTAAGGGCGCCGCTTTTGACCGCCCGAATCATTCCCGCATCTTCGCTGACCGGAATAAATGTTCCGCTCAGTCCACCGACATTGCCCGAAGCCATCGAGCCGCCTTTCTTCACCGCGTCCATCAGCATCGCCAGAGCCGCGGTCGAGCCTGCCCTGCCCATTTGCGAAACCCCCATCGCCTCAATAATTTCAGCGACCGAATCGCCCCTCTTCGGCGTCGAGGCAAGCGAAATATCGACAATGCCAAAATCAACTTTCATCATCTTTGCCACTTCCCTGCCAATAAGCTCTCCGGCGCGGGTTATCTTAAAAACGGTTCTCTTTATAACCTCTGAAAGCGCGGTCAAATCGCACTTCGGATTATTTCTGACGACATCTCTGACAACACCCGGCCCCGATATTCCGATATTCAGCGAAAAGTCCGGCTCGCCGATGCCGTGATGAGCCCCTGCCATAAAGGGATTATCCTCCGGCACATTCGCAAAGACCGCCAGCTTGGCGCATCCGATGCCGTTTTTACTTTTCGCGGCAATTTCCTTTATAATATGCCCGACCTTTTCGATAGCCGTCATATTCATTCCCGCCCTGCTCGATGCGAGATTTAAAAACGAACAAAGTCTCTCTGTTTCGCTCAGCGCCTGAGGAAGAGAATTTATAAGCAGCTCATCGCTTCTGGTCGTTCCTTTATGCACAAGCGCACCAAAGCCCCCGATAAAATCGATGTCAGCCGCTCTTGCCGCTCTGTCCAGCGTTTTTGCAACCGTAACTGCCGAGGCAATCTTGTTCGGCAGCGGCTCGATAAGCAGAGAAACCGGCGTAACGCTTAATCGCCTATTCGTTACCGGTATGCCGTATTTCTGCTCCAGGGCATCTGCGCATTGGTTGAGCCTTTTGCCCATTTCCGACAGCCTTTTATAAATCCTTTTATTAAAAGCCGCCGCATTTCTGTCCATACAGTCT
>JAQTQF010000287.1 GCA_028712345.1 Phycisphaerae bacterium
GAAAAAGATGTACTGGAGCGGCTTAAAAGCCTTGATGTTAATAACCTTACGCCTTTGGGGGCTATTAATCTGCTTAACGAAATCAAGGATTTCCTGCGAAAACAGTAGTTTTATTATGGTTGAATATCTTTTAGAACCATATTAGAATAGTTACGGTGAATTTAATAAGTGAGGTGAAGTATGCATTGCCAGAAATGCGGATTTGATAATCTTGAAAATGCGACGATGTGTCAGCAGTGCGGCGGAGTGTTCGTTTATTCCCAGCCGACAAGAATCAGCGGAACAGCGATAACATCGACGATTCTCGGTATCAGCGGTTTTTCAATGTTCGGCGTTTTCGGTATCACATTGATACTCGGTCTTATCTTTGGAATACTGGCTCTTGTTACATGGATACTCAGTCTCGTTTTCGGAACGCTGGCTCTTATCACATGGATACTTGGTCTTGCTTTCGGAATGATGGCTCTTAACAAGGTCGGCAAAAGCGGCGGACAAATCAAGGGCAAGGGGTTCGCGATTACGGGCATTACGACTTCAGCGTCAGGCCTTGCGGTTCTGCTGACGGTTATCGGGGTTATTATGTTTATCAATTCGGCCACTACAATGTCTCTTCATAAAAAACTAAAGGCATATGATGGGTTTACGGCAACCGCAAAAGCGGGCGAAAGGCCGGTAATTGAAGGCAGAGTCTGTATTATAAATGATAAGTCCGGTTCGGACATCGATTGCGAAGGGGTGTTGTTCGTATCTTCGGAATATGAAAATCCGCTTTCGATAATTACATCGGCTCTGAGCTGTGCCCAAGCCGGTCAGATGCCGGTAGAAGTTGATTGGCAGTTTGCCGGTCAAAAAGATGAGGCCGAAGCTTATAATTTTACGATAACCGTGCCAGTGGGCGAAAACTCGACTAGTGTAAGCAAAAAGACGATTTTGTATGACGGCAAAGAACAGGTGATTTACGAGGACGCGCAGCGGAAAATTTTCATACAACCGTAGGGCATAGAGTTTAGCTTGTCGTTTTACGGCGGTTTTTTGTTCTTAATGACAGAATATATAATACCGCGAGGATTACGAAACAGATTACGCAAATCCATTTTACCTGGCTGTGCGAAAGCAGGTTAAAGAGGGGGTTTTTTCTCATCGGCCAGAACGGTTTTACATCGTAGTGATAAATCCCATCGATAAGCACATGAAACCATACACCTAAGATACCGGAAAGTATAATTTTCAAACCGTTTGTCTGATATGGTATTTTCGCGACTTTCATAAGCCACTTTAATCCCGGCAGTCCGAGATATGCTACCAATCCCCAAGCGGCACCGACCACCGTGCCGAAAAGAAATGTATGGCTCAGTCTGTGTATGGGCCTGCCGGTATTTATCATATTAACCAGCAAAACCTCGACATCAATTACGACATTGGCCAAGACGAACACCGGCAGGTCTATCCATTTTCTAAAGATATAACCCAATAGTCCGGACGGCCCAAAATGATAAGGTGTAACAGGCATTTCAACAGTGCATTATAATTTGTCCGGCGATTTAAGTCTATTGAATTTGTAAAATTTGACAGTTATACCGAAAGCATTCTTCTTGATTATCAAGCCGGTTTAACGGATAATCTGCTGTGTGAAGATGGAGCTGAGCAATAAAACGATAGGGAATATGATAGCATCTTTGGCCATTACTCTTATGGCCGTGGGGGTGGTCTTTGTCTTCAGCGCATCAGCCCAGATAGATGTCGAATACGACCTTTCAAAGGTCTTTTCCTATCCGGAAATTCGACAGATATTTTTTGCCTTAGTTTCAGTGTTTATATTGTTCGGGGTATCTTTAATTAATTACAAGGTGTTTGCTTTCGGTGAGGGCAGGGTTAAGAAATGGTTTTTAAACCCGACGGTTTATCTTGTTCTTATAAGTATCGGTCTTCTGGCAGCGGTTCTGATTCCCGGGATTGGAACGGAAATCAATTATGCCCGTCGATGGCTGAGGCTTCCTATTGGTCCGGTAACGATAAATTTTCAGCCATCAGAACTGGCGAAGTGGTCATTGATTATATTTGTTCCTGCTGTTTCGGTTCTGCTCGGTGAAAAGATTAAAAGTTTTTCAAAGGCATTTATTCCGGTCTGTCTGCTTATAGGATTTATTGTCGGCCTGATAGTTATAGAGGATTTCGGCACGGCGGTCTTTGTGGCGTTTGTTAGCCTTGTGATATTTTTTGTTGCCGGGGCCAAGTGGTGGCATTTCCTGACACCAGTACCGATTTTGGTGATAGCTTTTGCGTTCGCGATAATCAGTTCGCCGGAGAGAATGGAAAGGCTCGATTCTTTTTTTCATCCCGACTCGGCGACCGAACAAACCAGCGGGTATCAGGTTAAACAGTCGCTTATCGCAATATCGACCGGCGGAATCGTCGGCAAGGGACTGGGGGGCGGGATAAGCAAGTACGGCCATCTGCCTGAGGATACTACTGATTTTATATTCGCAATAATAGCAGAAGAGCTTGGTTTTGTAGGGGTCTGTTTTATAATTCTGCTTTTTGTTTCATTTGTTATTTTGGGTATTATCATAATCTGCAGGTGCGATGAGGCTTTTGGCAAATTGGTTGCATTTGGCATCGTTCTTGCGATAGCATTTCAGGCGGTAATCAATCTCGGTGTTGTTACCAAGCTTTTGCCGACAAAGGGTATTGCGCTGCCTTTGGTAAGCGCCGGCGGAAGTCACCTGTTTCTTACGGCTGCGGCAATCGGGGTGCTTGTCAATATCGCCCATACCTGCGATGTCCGCGGCAAGGGCGCGGGCAGGAGCAAGTCGGAATGAAGCAATTTTACTTTGCAGGCGGCGGGACGGGCGGGCACATTTATCCTGCAATT
>JAQTQF010000288.1 GCA_028712345.1 Phycisphaerae bacterium
AAGACTGGAGGCCGAAATATCAGTTGCACTTGGAACAAAAGGCAGACTCGCTGTGTTCGAGATTATATGAGTTAAAAACGTCGTTTTGCCTGTTATGCGCTGAGAAATATGCCTCGTTTTGCCATCGTAAAGTTATTTCCGACTATCTGGTGGATAAGGGGTATGAAGTCGAGCATTTGGAATAATAAATTTGCATGCCCGCCGTTATAACCTATACAACCCTTCCAAAGCACTCTGCACATCAGGGGCAAGAACATCAGCATATACCTCTGTAGTCCGCGAGTTCGAATGGCCAAGCTGTTTTTGAACAAGACGAAGATTGTATCCGCTTGCTTTGTAAAGCTGGGATGCGTATGTGTGACGAAGACAGTGGATAGAATAGTGTGAAGGCAGACCTGCCTTGGCAGCAATTTTTTTGAAAACTTTCTGAATAGCTCTAACCGTCATATGTCTGCCCGTATTGCTTGATAAAAACAATGGATCGCTGGCTTCTATTGGCTCACCCAAATACTGTTTCCAAGATAAATACTTCTTACAATGCATCTTGAAAGCCCCGTTAAATCTTACTATCCGTTTTCTTTTACCTTTGCCGTTTTTCACAAAAACAGCCGGCATTTTTCCCTCAAGAAAAATATCCCCGCAGTTAAGCTGTGCCATTTCCATTACCCGCAGTCCTGTTGATAAAGCCAAGTCTATAATGAAATAGTCCCTGATGGGAATTTTGTTTCCATTCAACCGGGCTTTTTTGGCATTTATTTTTGCTGTTTCTAACAGTTTTTCTGCCTGTTGATTTGTAAGGAATTTATCCGGAGCAAGCGTCCAGTTGAATGATGCCATCTTTAATCCTCCGTTTCCAAAAAGGTTCGTTAAAGGTACGAAAAGCGAACCTTTTTGACTTTAAGCGGTCGTATTATAACTGCCTTATAGCAAGGCAGTTATGAGCGGCATGTGCAAATTAAGAGCCGGATGTTTTTAAAATTTTCCCCATAACTTTTAGAAGATTATATGGGGTTATAAACGCCCTAAAACACATTGCCGCGACGGTATTTAAGGGGCTAAAATTTTTTAAAAATTTTTCTTCGGACAGGTAAAACATTCAGCTTTCGTACCAAAGCTGAACCTTTTTGGAATGACTTATTGCTCTGGCTTTATGATTTTTGTTAAGCCGGAGGCAGTATTACGCCCTAACATATAGAAAAATGTTGTAATATTTGGCTTGACAGGATATTTTTGAGTATTTAAGTTGTTATTTGATAATACCGGATGGGATGCGTGTGAGGCCCATCAGGGAAACGCATAGCACAGGGCGTTGAGAAGATAAACAGAGACTATAAGGAGGACTCACATGTTCCGAAGTTTTATTTCATTGTTTCTTTTCGTATCAATTTTTTCGCTATGTAGTCCGTCTTTTGCAGAAACAATCGTGCCCTCCGAAGAAGCTCATAAGCTATATGCCGCTGCAAACCGGCTGGAAGAGTCGAAAAAATTCGAAGAAGCAAAAGCGTTGTATCAACAAGTCTTGCAGCAATATCCGAACAGCGAGTTTGCTGCCGGTGCAAAGCTGCACTTTTCAAGGTTTAATGTTTTATCGCAGATCGCTGCGAGCAATAGGACCGGAGCCGAAACAGAGATTAATAATATCGAAGCTAATTATCCGAGCCACCCTGATTTTGCATGGTACCTTTATGGCATTGCCAATCAATACGAGGAGATGAAAAAATACAAAGAAGCCAGAGAACTTTATCAGAAAATTTTACAGCAACATCCGAACAGCCCGGTAGCGGCAGGCGCAAGATTGCATTACTCAAGGTTTAATGTGCTGGAACAGATTGCCTCTGGGAATCGAACTGCTTCTGAAAACGAGATTATCAATATTGAATCCGACTTCAAAAATCATCCTGATTTTCCGTGGTATATTTATAGCGTTGCAAATCAATACGAAGAGCAGAAGAGATATGAAGAAGCCAGGGTAATTTATAATAAGATTTTACAAAAATATCCCGATAGTCCGGTAGCGCCAGGCGCAAAACTGCATCTTGCAAGGTTTGAAGTGGGTTCGATGATTGATTCGGGAGACGCGAATAATGCCGATACGGCAATAAATCAATTGGCGGAGAGTTTTCCAAATCATCCTGATATGCAGTATTTCCTTTCGGAGATGGCTTATCATTATGATATGGCCGCTAAAAACGATGGACGCGAAGAATCCAGTGAGTATTTAAGAAAATCTGCCCTGCTATATGAAACTGCAGCTGGCAAGGCAGATACCAATGAGACGGCTTTGCTGTACTGTCTTGCGGGAGAACGGTTCCATAAAGTAGCGGATTATTTAAGGTCAGCAGAATGCTATCTGAAGGTCGTAGATAAGTATCCTGACTATCCGTTAGTCTGGCATGCAATGTATATGGCGGGAGATAGTTATCAATACCTCAAGAAAACGGGGCAATTAAGCAAATCACAGGCAGACACAAAGACAAAAACGCTGTTTTCGAGATTAGTGGCTGAATACCCCGATTGTGCGGCAGCAAAAGCAGTATCGGAGTGGAATAGAAAAAACACCAGGTAAGAAGGAAGATGGCAATGAATATAAGGAATATAATCATATCGATTCTTGTTGTTTTGGTAAGCGGTCAGTTGGCATACGGCTGCGGTGGCGGCGGTGGAGATAATCAGGCGCCTGTGAGTATTTTGGCGGCAGTGCCTGAAACTGTAATACTTGGAGAAGAAGTAGTTCTTAATGGCAGTTCTTCCTATGATCCGGGCGGCAGCATAACCAAATGTGAATGGGATTATAATTACGACGGAACATTCATCCCTGATTATAATGAGACTCCGGGGGATAAAAA
>JAQTQF010000289.1 GCA_028712345.1 Phycisphaerae bacterium
GATGTGAAAAATAAAGTGGTCATCGCTTATGTCTCAATGCACGGCAGTACAAAAAAAATGGTTGAACACCTTACCGAATCGTTGATGGGAAAGGGCATCGGTGTTTTGCAGTTCAATTTGGTCGGCGCCGATATCGGCAAACTCGCAATCGAACTTGTAGATTCGGCAGGAGTCGTTATCGCAAGTCCGACAGTTCTTACCGGCGCTCATCCGGCAGCGGCTTATGCGGTGTTTTTGTTTAACGCTCTCAGGCCCAAGACAAAATATCTTGCAGTCATAGGTTCGTTCGGATGGGGCGGCAGAATGCTCGAACAGTTAAAATCGCTGCTGCCGAATACGAAAGCCGAATTGCTTGAGCCGGTAATTATCAAAGGCGAGGCAACCGATGAAGATTACAAAAAGCTCGACGAACTGGCCGAGACAATAAAGGCGAAACATAATGAGTTGAAGAGTTAACGGGTATATGGGTAGAAGGGTTAATGGGTTAAAAATTCACTTATCCACTCATCTACTCATTTACAATTTTGAATAAAACAAAACAATAATCGAAAAAACAAAAGACAGGATTTAAAAAGAAAGGGGAAAACAGTGGCAAAGAAACTTGAAATTTACAAATGTATGATATGCGGAAACATTGTCGAAGTTGCTCACGGCGGAGACGGCGAGCTGGTCTGCTGCGGCGAGCCGATGAAACTTTTGAAGGAAAATACCACCGATGCGGCAAAGGAAAAACATGTCCCCGTGATTGAGAAAATTGACGGCGGTTACAAAGTTACAGTTGGCTCGGTTGCGCACCCGATGGAAGAAAAACATTATATCGAATGGATTGAGCTGCTCGCCGACGGCAAAGCGTATCGGCAGTTTCTTTCGCCGGGCGGAAAGCCCGAGGCTGTTTTCAAAATCGACGCCGCAACCGTCTCGGCAAGAGAATACTGCAATCTCCACGGATTGTGGAAAGCATAAAAACGGTTTTTACGGAGAAATATTATGTCGGTAACTTTCACGGCTTTGGAAATTTTTGAAATCGCCGAACAAATTGAAAGAAACGGCGCAAAATTTTATCATCAGGCGGCAGAGAAGACAGGCGACAAGTCGATGAGTCGTTTCTTCTCTCAGCTTGCCGAGATGGAAAATAATCACGAGAAGATATTTTCTGAAATGAAGGAAAAAATTAAAGCCGGCGTCGAAGGTGCGGTAGTTTTTGACCCCAATGCTGAGATTGCGTATTATCTCAAAGCAATAGGCGCAAGTGCCGGCTGGGAAGGTAAGGCTTTGCCAAGACTTTCATTTAGCGGCAAAGAAACACCGGCGCAGATTCTGAGGGCCGCAATTGCTGCCGAAAGATATTCGATTGATTATTATTTAGGTCTTAAGGAAATGGTCCCGCAGGCGGACAAAAAAAGCATAGATGTGATTATCAAAGAAGAAATGGGCCATGTAGTAACATTGCAAAAAAATCTTGAACAAATTAAATAACTGTCCCGAAGCAGGAATTGTCATTCTGAGTTCGCCGAAGGCGGACGAAGAATCCCGTCTCCAACGAGACCCTTCGCTTAGCTCAGGGTGACCGTTTTAAGGGTAAAATAAAATGGATACAGGAAAAGTCGACATAGACGCATTGTTTCAGTTTAACTACGGGATGTATATCGTCAGCGCCGCGGCGACGGATTCCGTCAACGGGTGTATAGCGAACACCGTTTTTCAAATCACGCCGGAACCACCCGTTGTTGTGGTGAGTATCAATAAAGAAAATCTGACGCATAAATTAATAACAGACGGAGGATTTTTTGCCGCATCAGTGCTGGCGGAAGATACGCCGATAAAATTTATTGGAACATTCGGATTTCGCTCCGGAAAGGATTTCAATAAATTCGAGCAGATAAAATACAACAAGGGCGTTACCGGCTGTCCGATTGTACTTGAAAATACCACTGCATACCTCGAAGCCGAGATTATAAATGCCATTGATGCCGGCACTCATACCCTGTTCATAGGCAAAATTGTAGCCTGCGAGCAGTTCAACAACGGCAAAATCGCGATGACTTACAATTATTACAGGGATGTCAAGCACGGCAGAACGCCGAGAACCGCTGCCACTTATCATAAAACAGAACAAACACAATCTAAACAGAACAAAACGGATTTAAAGAAAGGGACATCGAATATGAAAAAATACAAATGTCTTATGTGCGGCTACATTTATGACCCTGCCAAGGGAGACTCGGACAGTGGAATTGAGCCGGGCACGGCTTTTGAAGACCTGCCGGACGGCTGGGTCTGCCCGGAATGCGGAGCAGGCAAGGATGAATTTGAGGCGATAAATTAATTGAGTATGGAAGATTTAGAGACCAAGCCGATTCGCCCATTACTTGCGGCCGAGTCGGTGCTTTGTGCCGAATCGCCGGCGCCGGCCTGTGGAATTGCGGTTTTCGGCGCCTCCGGCGATTTGACGCAGAAAAAACTCCTGCCCGCCCTTGCCAATCTGTTCGGCAGGGGCTTGCTGGACGAAGATTTTTTCTGCATAGGCTGCGGCCGAAAGAAACTAACCGACGGAGATTTCAGAAAAATAGTCGCACAGAGCATAAAAAATCTTCCGTTAGAAATTTCTGAAAACCAGAGAACGGATTTCTTAAACCGCTTTCATTATGTAAGCGGTGATTATTCCAGCCGACAGCTTTATGCGGATATTGAACGAAAATTTTCCGAACTCGACAATAAAAATGAAAAAAATTTCGGCAGGATTTTCTATCTTTCCCTGCCTCCGTTTCTGTACGCCGATGTCGTGGAAAATCTCGGCAAATCGTCTCTCAATAAATCCAAAGAGGATGGTTTTGTCAGACT
>JAQTQF010000290.1 GCA_028712345.1 Phycisphaerae bacterium
GTTGAATACAGGATAAGTACAGAATCTCCTGTTATTCAGACGCGGTGGCTCGAAGATGTGCAAAAACTTAATGAGCAGATTGAGCAAGGCGGGGAAATTCTGATTAAAAGAACCTTAAATTCAAAAGGCGCTATAAAAACTGTTGATGTTGCAGGTTTTCTCAAGAGCTTTGAGGTTGTTGGCCGGGAAATAAAGGTTTTCTGTAAAGTTTTGCCGAGCGGAACAATAAGACCTGATGAAATATTAAGACTATTGAATATCGCCCCGCCGCAAATCAGTAGTTCGATTATAAGAAAAAATGTAAAATGGCAGATAAATTAATAACAAATACTAAATACGAATAAAGATAGAGGGTTTTATGTCAAGAGAGATGCTGATTAATTTTGCCGAGGCTGATGAATGCAGGATTGCAGTCGTGGAAAACAACAGCCTTGAAGAGCTTTATATAGAAAGGCCTTCACTAGCCAGTCATGTCGGCAATATATACAAAGGAAAAGTAGTAAATGTCGAACCGGCGATACAGGCGGCTTTCATAGATTTCGGTCTGGGCAAAAACGGTTTTTTGCATATCAGCGACTTGCATCCTCGTTACTATATGCGCAAAGGGCAGGAATACACCGAGCATATAGGTAAAAGAAAATCACTAAGAGAACGGCCGCCGATTCAGCAGTGTCTTAAAAAGGGACAGGATGTTGTTGTTCAGGTTACCAAAGAAGGTATAAATACCAAGGGACCGACACTTTCGACATATTTGTCCCTGCCGGGCAAGTATCTTGTTATGATGCCCTGGATGCATAATCTCGGCGTTTCGCAAAAAATTGAAGATGAGCAGGAAAGAGCCAGACTCAGGGCAATTCTTGATGAAGTGGATATTCCCGAAAAGGCTGGTTTTATTCTGCGGACCGCCAGTGCAGGCTGTTCCAAGAGAGATGTTCAGAAAGATTTGGGATATATAAGCAGATTATTCAAGGCAATACAGAAAAGAATGGACGCGGTAGCGGCGCCTGCCGAAATTTACCGTGAATCCGACCTGGTCATTCGAGTAATCAGGGATATCTTTAATCCTAACATTGGCAGAATTATATGCGACAGCGAAACGGTAGCCAAGAAAGTGAGGGATTTTCTCGGTATCATTCAGCCACGACTGCGGAAACGGGTTACATATTATGACGGCAAAATACCGCTCTTTCATAAATATAAAATAGAAGACGAGATAAGCAAAATGCACTCGAAACGGGTCGAACTCAAGAGTGGCGGCTCAATTATTATAGAACAGACAGAAGCACTTGTTGCGATAGATGTAAACAGTGGTAAGTACAGAAAACATGAAAATGCCGAACAGACTGCGCTGAAGATTAATGTCGAAGCTGCGAAAGAAATCACAAGACAATTAAAGATTCGCGATATGGGCGGACTGATTATCTGCGATTTTATTGATATGCGCGACAGTAAAAACAGGAGGGAAGTGGAAAAAGTTTTCAGAAATGCCTTGAGAGACGATAGAGCAAGAAGCAGAATTCTGAAAATAAGTGCGTTCGGAATTATAGAGATGACAAGACAAAGAATTCGACCGTCTTTGCAGCTAAGCACTTATCTTAAGTGCCCATATTGTCTTGGGGCCGGTATGGTCAAGAGCCCGGAATCGGCGGCTATTGAAATTATAAGAATGCTGAATGTAGCGGCGGCAAAAAGCGAGGTCAAAAGAATCGAGCTTTCTGTTCCGCCTGCTGTTGCGGATTTTCTGCTTAATAAACGCAGGGCGGCAATCGCAAAAATCGAAACAAGCGAGCATAAGTATATAATTGTGCGGCCTGATAGTACTTGCCCCGCTGAGCAATATAATATAGTATGTTTTGATGAACGCGAAGGAATCGTGAAGGTTTAAGCAGGACGGCCTGGGAAGAATTTACGGAGTGGTTAAATGAAATTCGATTTTCACTACGCAAGGCAGGTGATAATATCTGAAGCGAAGGGTGTTGCCGAAATGGCAAAGCTTATTGATGATACTTTTGCGCTTGGGGCCGAGCTAATTTATAACTGCAAAGGCTCGGTTATTGTTACCGGTATCGGCAAGGCAGGCATCATTGGCCGGAAAATAAGTGCAACTCTTGCCTCGACAGGCACTCCGAGTCATTTTCTTCATCCGGCTGAGGCAGTTCACGGTGATCTGGGCAGACTCAGACGAGAAGATATAGTGTTGGTTCTAAGCTATGGCGGCCAAACAGATGAAATTCTGCGGATGGTAAATATCGTCAAACAGCTTGAGATAAAACTGATAACCATTACCGGAAATAAGAATTCCCGTCTTGCCGAACACAGTGATATTGTTCTTTGTATGGGTCAGCTTGACGAAGCCTGCCCGCTGGGAGTCGCTCCCAGCGTATCGACTACATGTATGCTTGCTGTCGGAGATGCTTTAGCTCTTACCGTTATGAAGGCCAGAGAATTCGGCGTTGAAGATTTCGCCCGGTTTCATCCCGCAGGTTCTTTGGGCGCAAAACTTATCACCGTCGAGCAGTCAATGATGCTCAAGGCAGGCGAAAAACTGCCCTTGACAAAGGCATCTGATGCCGTCAGGGTAATGCTGGCCGAAAATAACGATGTAAAGCGACACGGTGCCGTGATGGTTGTTGACGGCAGTGGAAAATTGACCGGTATTGTTACCGATGCCGATTTGCGAAGACAAATCGCGGCCAAAGGCGAGAAGGTCTTTGATTGTTTGGTAAAGGATATAATGACGGCAAACTGTAAAAGAATAAGAGCCGGTGCTCTTGCAGCCGAGGCGATGGCTATTTTCCATAAGCACAGAATAGACGATCTGCCGGTGGTTGACGA
>JAQTQF010000291.1 GCA_028712345.1 Phycisphaerae bacterium
CGTGAAAAAACTAAAACCGCTTCTGGAAAAACTATTGCCGCAGTAATTTTCTTATCGGCGCACAAACACAAACGGCCCCCCAGCCTCCTGGGATGCCGTCTGTGAGTCCAGGTGCCTATACAATTTTTTAACTCACACCCCGTTTAGAATATTGAATGAAAAGGAATAGGGAATATACTTTCCGGCGAAGGATACTTAAGCCCGGCTATCGTTGCCAGTACGAAAAACGCCACCATAGCAGCGATAGCTACGCCGACCCAAAATGCTTCCTGGTGAACAAGTTTTTCCCCCGACATAAGCATATTATGTTCCCAATGGTGAAAGCTTTTATCAAATCGTCTTATATTCATTTTTTGCCCTCCGTACATAGTCCCATACTCTTGTTATTATACGGCTGCGGTGCGAGCCCGGTTCGAAAATCCGTTAATAAACTTCGATTTTAGTTGATGTTCCGAATAAAAACCGTTTTTTCTTGACAATATCGACGCCAGAAGTTATCTCTCCTTATCTTATGGCAAAAACTACTCGTGCAAAAAGTGTATCGGGAATAAATCTTGTTATCGTAGAGTCTCCGGCCAAAGCCAAGACGATAAATAAATATCTTGGCCCCGGCTTTAAGGTCGAAGCGTCGATGGGGCATATCAGAGATCTGCCCTCAAGCGGCTTGTGCGTTGATATTGAAAACAACTTTGAGCCTACCTATGAGATTACCCAGAGCAGAAAAAAATTAGTCAGTTCACTAAAAGCCGCCGCAAAAACCTGCAGCAGACTTTATCTCGCGACAGACCTTGACCGTGAGGGCGAGGCCATCGCCTGGCATCTTGCCCAGAGTCTCGGTGTACCCGAAGAAAGAACAAATCGTGTTATTTTTAACGAGATAACAAAAAGGGCTATCGCTCAGGCTTTTGCCGATCCGGGGAAAATCGACATTCAGAAAGTTATGGCTCAGCAGGCCAGAAGAATTCTTGATCGCATAGTTGGCTATCAGATAAGTCCTCTGCTGTGGAAAAAAGTAGCTCGCGGCCTGTCCGCCGGCAGGGTGCAGTCAGTTGCCGTCAAGATGATTGTCGAACGGGAAAAGGAAATCCGCGCATTTATCCCCGTTGAATATTGGCTCATACCGGCAGTGTTCACAAATCAGCGCGAAAAACAAAGCAAATTGACTGGGCAGTGGCAGGAGTTTATTGGAACGAAAGATTCGAAGGACAAAGCCCCCACCATTGCCGAACAAAACAATTGGCTTGCTGATCACGATGCATTTTGTGCCGAACTGTCAACGGTAGATGGAAAATCGTTTTCCGCCGACAACGCCGTTCTTGCTCAGAAAATTTATCAGGCTCTTCAAAACGCTCAATTTACCGTAAGCGATATTCAGGAAAAAAGCTCAAGCTCCCGCCCGTCGCCGCCATTTATAACTTCAACGCTTCAGCAGTCTGCCGCCAACAGGCTCGGCTTTGCGGCAAAGAGAACTATGCGCATTGCCCAGCAGTTATACGAAGGTATTGACCTCGGCTCTATGGGCTCGCTGGGTCTTATTACATATATGAGAACCGACAGTACCCATCTGTCTCCCGACGCAATCAATGATGCGCGAAAGTATATAGAAAACAATATCGGTTCCCGGTATCTGCCGCCAAAGCCCAACTTTTATTCATCGAGTAAAAACGCCCAGCAGGCACACGAGGCAATCAGGCCAACGGATGTTGATATTGTGCCTGAGCAGATAAAGGATTTGCTTAGCGATGAGCAGTACAAACTTTACCGGATGATTTGGCAAAGATTCCTTGCCTCGCAGATGGCTGCCGCTCAATGGAAGACCACAACACTTGAAATTAGTGCCGATACCAATATCGGTAAATGCTGCTACAAAGCCCATGGCAGAGTTCTTGTTTTTGACGGTTTTACAAAAATCTGGCCGACCGGCTCAGCAGACCAGCAGCTTGTGAAATTAAGCGCCGGCGATAAAGTTGCCCCGATTGATATAAGACCCCAGCAGCATTTTACAAAGCCGCCTGCCCGTTTTAACGAAGCCTCACTTGTGAAGGCGCTGGAAAAGGAGGGCATCGGCAGGCCAAGTACCTACGCCTCGATTATCAGTACGATACAGGACAGAAATTATGTCGAACAGCTCGACAGGCAGTTCCATACCACCGACATCGGCGAGGTTGTTACCGAAAAACTCGACGAATACTTCCCTCGCATTATGGATATGGCATTTACCAGGCATATGGAAGAGCAGCTCGATAAGATTGAAGAACAGCACCTTGACTGGGTTGGTGTATTAAATGAATTTTACGGGCCGTTTAAGCAGAATCTTGAAAAAGCGACCGAGGAAATGAAACACGCAAAGGCCGAGACTCGACCCAGTGAATATACTTGTCCGAAATGCAAAAAGCCAATGGTGTACAGGTTCGGCAAAAACGGAAACTTTTTAAGCTGCTCCGATTATCCTCAGTGCAAATACGCCTGTCCCTGCGATAAGAATGGTAAAATGGTCGCTCCTGAAGTTACCGAACACGCCTGTCCGGCCTGCGGCAAACCGATGGTTAAAAAACAGAGCAGGTTTGGCACCTTTCTCGGCTGTTCCGGCTATCCCGATTGCAAGACTACTCTGAAAATTGATAAAGAGGGGAATATTGCTCCGCCTAAACCGCCCGCAGAGCCGACTGGCATAAGATGTTATAAATGCGAGAAGGGCGAATTGGTTGTCAGGCAGAGTAAAAGGGGGCCGTTTCTCGGCTGCAATAAATTTCCGAAATGCCGAACGATAATAAGCTTCAAGCAGCTCGACGCTTTAAAGGAACTCCAGCAGAAGGGCA
>JAQTQF010000033.1 GCA_028712345.1 Phycisphaerae bacterium
GCCGCGATATCGAATATGCGAAAAACTTTTCGACCGATGCCCTGCTGCTGGACGCTTATCATCCGGTACTCTATGGCGGCACCGGCGAGCGATTCGACTGGAGCAGTCTGCCGGATATGACGGGTTACAACTTCGGAAGAACATTTCTGGCCGGGGGAATAACTCCGGACAATGTAATCGAAGCGCTCGAGCAGGGATTTTACGGCATCGATATATGCAGCGGAATTGAAGATTTGCCGGGCAAAAAGAATCATAAAAAAATGGAACAGCTTTTCAAAAATATAAGGCGCGTTACCCTTTAAAGGTTTAATAATATGAAAGACAAAGGCAGATTTGGACAGTTCGGAGGTTTTTATGTTCCTGAGGTGCTAATTCCCGCGCTTGAGGAAATGGAAGAAGCCTTTTACCAATATTACAAAGACGACAAATTTGTTGCGGAGTTAAATACGCTTTACTGCGATTATGCCGGCAGGCCTACACCGCTGTATTACGCAACTCGATTCAGCGAACTTGTCGGTTTTAAGGTTTACATAAAAAGGGAAGACCTGCTTCACGGCGGAGCACACAAGGTAAACAACTGTCTCGGCCAGGGATTATTGGCCAAATATATGGGCAAGACAAAACTTATCGCCGAGACCGGCGCCGGCCAGCACGGCCTGGCAACCTCGATGATCGGCGCGCTTTTCGGAATGCAGACAAAAATATTTATGGGCGCAATCGATGTTGACCGCCAGAGCGTAAATGTCCATAAAATGCGACTCTGCGGCGCGGAAGTCATTTCCGTAAGCGGCGGAACCCGCACTCTCAAAGACGCAATCAACGAAGCTCTGCGGTACTGGACCTCAAATATTTCCGATACATTTTATTTGTTCGGAACTGTCTGCGGCCCGCATCCGTATCCGACTATCGTCAAACATTTTCAGACCTGCATAGGCACTGAGGCCCGCAGACAATGCCTTGAAAAAATCGGACGGCTTCCTGATATTGTTACCGCCTGCGTCGGAGGAGGAAGCAATGCTATCGGCATATTCAACGCTTTTGTCGAAGATAAAACCGTAAAACTTATCGGCGTAGAGCCGGCAGGCAGGGGAATTGCAACCGGTAAACACGCAGCCCCTCTCAGCGCGGGCAGAGTCGGAATCCTGCACGGCACAAAGATGTATCTTATGCAGGACGGCGATGGGCAGATTCTCGATACCGAATCAATCTCCGCCGGTCTCGATTACCCCGGCGTCGGACCTGAACATTGTCTGCTAAAAGATACAAAACGCGCCGAGTATGTCGCCGTTGAAGATGAGGCGGTGCTTGATATATTCGATATCTTTACGAAATGCGAAGGCATCCTGCCCGCCCTTGAAAGCTCGCATTCTCTTGCGTGGGTTTACAGCCAAAGAAACAAACTTCCCGCTGATACGGTCGTCGTCGTAAATCTCTCCGGGCGGGGTGATAAGGATGTCGGAATCGTAGAAAAAAATCGACCCGTTAAGTAAAATATTCTCGTGTATATTCGTGTTCATTCGTGGCTATTATTTCTACGGTAAAAAATTATGAAAACATATAAACAAACATTTGCGGAATTAAAACAGGCGGCACTGATTCCTTTTTTCGTTATAGGCGACCCTGACTTTGACACTTCTCTCGCAATCGTCAAAGCGGCAATCGACGCCGGCGCCGATATTCTCGAACTGGGCATTGCTTTTTCAGACCCGATTGCCGACGGGCCGACAATTCAGAAGGCTGATATTCGTGCAATCGATGCAGGTATGAATATCCAAAAGGCAAAAGACTTTATCAAAAAGATAAAGGCATACAAGGATATTCCAATCGGGCTTTTGATGTATTACAATCTTATTTATCAATACGGCACTGAAAAGTTTTTTGCTGATTTTGCCGCTGCAGGCGTAAACAGCGTGCTTATTGCCGATTTAAGCATTGACGATGCAGATGAAGTTTTGGCTCCGGCACAAAAGGCGGGACTCGATACTGTCTTTATGGTAACACCTAACACCGAAACGGAACGGGCAAAAAGAATCGCTGAAAAATGTACCGGCTTTATCTATACCGTCTCGCTTTTGGGCGTAACGGGAGGCCGAGACCAATTATCCGATATGATTAAACCGCTGATAACCAGATTGAAATCTATTACTGATGTACCGGTCTGTGTTGGATTCGGTGTAAGCACGCCAAAGCATGCGGTTCAACTGGCTCAGGCCGGCGCCGACGGCGTTATCATAGGCTCAAGAATCGTAAAAATAATTGAAGACAACCTGAATGACAAAAAATCTATTCCTGCAAAAGTCGCGGAATTTATAAAAGAAATTAAAAAGGCCATATAAATTATATGGTCTTTTAATTTTATCTGCCGTCTATTTTTTATTACCTCCTCACTACTAAGGCAACCTATAAAAACTTGTCCTGGCAAAAGTGGGGATGTCATTGCCAGGAGCAAAGCGACGAATCAATCTCTATGATTGTTTTGGCGTAAGCCATCCCTAAGTGGACAAAAAACGAGATTCTTCGTCCGCCTTCGGCGGACTCAGAATGACAGGAAGCTTAGAACTCAGAATGACTATGGACTAAGGGGCCAGAATGACAAGTAATATTTTTAGACATACCCTTAACTATTAACCATTAAATACGCTCTTAAAACCTCTGCTACGCTCCAGGCCTGTGCGAAAGCTCCGCCGGGCTTATGAGGCGCATCGCCGTCAAAAACTTCACTGATGGAACCGATACAGCCGGCAGTATGGAAATGATTCAATAAAGGCTCAAGCATAGCCAAAGCATTTTTTTTGCTCTGCCTGCTGTTATTATTGACTTTCAAATACGCTTCGATAAACGCCCCAATCAGCCACGGCCAAACCGTTCCCTGATGATAAGCGCTGTCGCGCTGCAGGGTATTTCCTTCATACCTGCCCTTATATCTGTTATCCTTTGGCGAAAGAGTCCGCAGGCCGAACGGCGTCAAAAGCTCGCGCTGGACGCAATCGACGACCGCTTTCTGCTGAGCGGCGGTCAACGGTGAAAACGGCAGTGAAACTGAAAATATCTGATTCGGCCTGATACTGGAATCCTTAAGTTCTTCTGTTACACAATCATAAAGGCATTGACCGGCCTCATTCCAAAAACAGGCACGAAAACTGTTTGCAACTCTGTCTGCCATATCGCTGAATTTCTTTGCGGCCACCGCGTCTTTGACGCGGTAAAACTCCGCTATATTGCATATCGAGTTATACCACAGAGCGTTTATTTCGACCGCTTTGCCGTGTCTTGGCGTAACAACGGTATTATCAATTTTAGCGTCCATCCAGGTAAGCTGAGTATTGAACGCCCCGCCGGTTATAAGACCGTCATAGTCGGCCCTGATATTGAATTTGGTACCATTGCCGTAAGAATCTATTATCCAGCGAATAATCGGCATTAGCTTTGATGTGAATGTTCTGGCGTCACCGCTGGCTTTATAATACGCAAATGCCGCGTGAATAAACCAGAGCGAAGAATCTATACTGTTAAACTGAGCTCCGCTGTTATAATCGCCGAAACAATTCGGAATCATTCCGTCGTCGGCATTATACGCAAAATTAAGAAGTACGCTCGCTGCATCCTCATATCTTCCGCAGTTGAGCAGCAGGCCTTCAAAAGCGATAAACGCGTCTCTGCCCCAGTCCATAAACCACGGGAAACCCGCCAGAATAGATTTAGTTTTTACCCTGTCAATTTGCCTGTCGATTATAAATTCATCGGCGCTGATAGCAAGAGCCTGAACAACAGGGTCCTTGCTTTTTAGTCCGCTCAGAACCTGCCTTTGCTGAAGTTTAATATCATCGATAATAACATCAACATCAAGCCCCGTCATTTTCTGCGGCAAATCGGCTCCGCCGAAGCCCGCCCACAGAACTATCCTTACCGGCCCGTTAATTGTCCTTCTGAAAATTCCCGGAGAAAACAGATCCTCGATGCAGTCATAACCCCTGGTCTTTTCCTGTCGATAGAGGAAATTGTTCCACCACTGCCGCTGCTCGGTAAATGTCATCTCTTCGGTTGACAGTATAAGTTGTCCCTGACAGGCTTTATTTTTGACCACCAGAAAATCATCTGATAATTCGAGACAGAAATCTTCGGATGCTCTCTTAACCGCGTGATAATCTCTCATCGCCGTCAGCGGCCGAACGACAAAATCAAAACTTTCCTCAATGTCCCTGAAATCGTAACAAATCGCAACAATGTCGCTTTCCGGAAGCATATAAATGCTTTTTGTCAGCTTGAACTCGGCGGTATGATAATCGAAGTGCACTCCTGCATCTTTTCTGAACCCGGCTGGAATCTGCCGGGGCAAATTCGGCGATGGCGGCTCAAATTCAAAATGATTCAAATTATAATTTCTATTATAGATATGAACCGTTTCGACGCATCCGCTCAATGCGACAATTCTCTGGGCAGGCGGCGTTAAAGAGCCTGTCAATAATGAGTGGTACCGTCTGGTATTTGTCCCGCTGACGGTTCCACAGCAAAAACCGCCCCGCTTATTGGTCAAAAGCCATTCTGTCTCTGTCAAATGCTCATATTTATCCGAAACCCCCATACCCTGCTCGGCTTTTCTCGTTTGTTCGGCCAATTGAATCAACTATATATCCTTATGTCTGAAAATTAGAACTTGTTTTTGAAGTTTGTCTGCAAGTTGAAACTAATACTCTTGATTATACTTCTAACTGTTCGGCTTCAATATTCAATTTCTTTTTGCACCGCTTTTCGAGATTGCCCATTACATTCATATAATTTATATATGAATCGTACGGAGAATCATAAGGGTTGAAATACTTATGCACATCGCCATCGGAGAAATACTTGGTGCACATATAATAAAAATGGTCGGATGTCTGGAGCTTTCGCCAGTCGGCCAGCAACTCCTTATCGCCAGTTTTTTTGATATTTCGCTCCATCCGGTAAACTTCGTGCAGAGCATTCGACTGCATCGGATTACCAAGCCATGCTGAGAGGTCTCGTTCCATATCAGCCCAGCTTATCAATCCGGGCACATCTATAACATCTGTTGCAGGATAAGAGCCTATAACTTCGCTGGGCGTCTTGAAATTATTATCCTGATTTCTCATTATCTCGCCCGGAAGATGCCGCATAAAATCGAATATTCCCGTATCTTTCCACTGATGCTCGCCGAAGGTTTCATAATCCATAAAAAGATTCACGACATATCCGTTGCCGTTGACCCTGCTGACCCAATCGCTGAACTTACCGGCCATCAGCGGCCATTCATTCCAGCCCCTGTTGGAAAACCGAAAAGCTATATCATCGCTCAGGGCATAATTCTTCAGCAGCAGTTTAATTCGTTTATTGCGGGGTGAATTATAAATAAAGTTCGGACTTCTGCCGTTGAGGATACGGTCGGCGCCCTCGGTTAAAACCCCGTCAAAAATCCCCATTGATTCTATCGCGTCCACAAGATCGTTGCTGTAAATAAGCTCGGTATTGCGAAAAACTTTCGTTTTGTAATTAAAAAGTTTTTCGATTGTCCGGCGGTGTTTCAGTATCTGCTCGGTAAATTCTTCCCGTGAATAGAGAAAACTAAGACTATGATAGTAAGTCTCCGAGAGAAATTCCACGCATCCGGTTCTCGCCAGCGCGTCAAATGTGCTCAGCACTTCAGGGGCATACTCAGCCAATTGTTCCAACAATACGCCCGTAATACTGTAAGCTACCTTGAATCGGCCCTCGTGCTGATTTATTAAATCAAGAATAAGCCTGTTTGTGGGAAGATAGCACTTATTGGCAACTTTTCGGCAGATAGCCTTATTCTTAAAACCGTCGAAATATCGATGGTCCTGATCAAAAACAGTATAATGTCTAAGCCTGCATGGCTGATGAACCTGAAAATAAAAACATACTGAAGGCATAATTTCTTCCTAAATTCAACCCCCTGATTTATCAGGGAGTTCGTTAAAATCCTAAAGCCCGCCGGTTTATCCTGTGGGTTAGTTTAGCCGTCGCCGTGCCGGCGAGGCGCTCGGTCAAACACAAACCGCTGAAGAAACAACCTGCTCATACACCATTCGGCATTTCTCGGCGGCGTCTTCCCATTTAAGTTTTCTTACCTCAAAATTTCCGTGTTCTTTCAGTGTCATTTGCAGCGGAGGATATTTCAACACCGCCACTATCTTGTTGGCTATCTCGTTAACATCCCAGAAATCCGCTTTCAAGACATGGGTCAAAACTTCCGAAACGCCGCTCTGTCTGCTGATAAGAACGGGGATGTCATGGTTAAGCGCCTCAAGCGGGGCAATCCCGAAAGGCTCCGAAACACTCGGCATAACATACAAATCCGCTAGTTCATAAACCCTGCGGACATCTTCGCCCCGCAGAAATCCCGTGAATAAAACCTTGCTGCCGATACCAAGCTGGGCCGCAAGCTCTACCGTCTTTCGCATCATATCGCCTGAGCCTGCCATAACGAACTTGACATTATCCATAACCTCAAGAACTTTTTTAGCCGCACCAAGAAAATACTCCGGCCCCTTCTGCATCGTGATTCGCCCGAGGAACAATACTATTTTTTCGTCCTTCCTTATGCTGGACTTGCCGAAATTCAAACCGTTGCCGTTTCTTTCAACGCCGTTATAAACGACCTCTACCTTATCGCCGGTTATCCCGTATCGGCTGATTACTATATTTCGAGTCAGATAGCTTACCGCGATTATCTTATTCGCCGCGTGCATACCGGCTCGTTCAATATCATAAATCATCTGATTGACATGTTCTCCGCTCCGGTCGAATTCCGTCGAGTGAACATGTACAACAAGCGGCCTGCCCGTTACTGCTGCTACCGCGATACCGGCCGGATATGTCATCCAGTCGTGAGCGTGTATAACATCAAAATCATCCTGCAGAGCAAGTCGCACCGCTGCCGCCGCATACCGGTGAATTTCGCTGTACATATCCCCGGAATAATGACCGGGTTGCCCAACATCCGCTCCGCCTGAAGAGATGGTTACATTGCACCGAGACTGCTTGGCTTGAATCAATTCCTCAATTTCATGCTTAAAACTCTCGGCTGTTTCGTATGGCCGAAGAGGTGAATCTATCATCTTGAATTTGACATTCTTAAGCTCCTGCTCATATTCTTCCAGATTAAGCCGGCTGTAATTTATATCTGCCGGCGTCTTCATTTTCACATGGGTAGACTCTTTGCCCGCACTAACGGCTCGGGGCAACACAAAGGCTACCTCAAGACCCAGTTTGCTCATAGCTTTCGTCAAACCATAGCAAGCTGTACCTAATCCGCCGCTGATAAACGGCGGGAACTCCCAGCCGAGCATAAATATTTTCACGGACTTGTCGTCTCCAAAAAACCAAACTAAGGATTTATATAAGGATATAATCGGTTTTTTCGGGCTTAAGGTTTAAAAATTGTTCCTATAAAATCAAATTATCAGTATCACAAGGCCGATTTTTATAAATTTTATCAGACTTTAAATCAAAAAAACGGGAAAACTGCAAGAATAACATCCAGAATTCTCTTTTTCTGTCAATTCGTCCTGAATTCAGCCTTTAAGGCGGCATTGAATCGCCCCCTCGAAGAATATAGATATCTCCATAAAAAAAACCGCCCCTTGCAGTTTTGCAGGGGGCGGTTTTTGTTTCTAACTGTTAAGTACTGTCTTACAGATCTTGTGGTTTTAGAGTGCTTCTTCTATTGGCCTTTGTTCTTTCACAGGCACAATCGAGAATACCATAAAGTTTGTTGCTAAGCGCAACGACAGCGTCAGCGGATGTCATCATTTTTTTGCTCTTGACATAAGCTTTGACCTTGCTGGCTACAACCAACACTTCTTTTGTCTTGCCTGACTTAGCGCCTTTTGCTTTTTTCTTTGCCATGTTAATTAACCTCCATGCAAAATTAAAATAAATATTACTTCTTTATCGGCCCTTTTCCGACAAAGCCGACTTTCGAGTCGTATTCTTAGTACTTATCGGATGTTTTGCAACAAAAAATTGAGCTAAAAATGCAAAATTTTGACATTTACACGCCTTTTGGAGCAATTTTCAGGTTATTTGCTCCCTGTTTTTTGCCGAAACAGTCTCAAGAACCCTTTGCAACTATAAAGTTGGCATTAATTGGGAAACGAAAAATGAGAGAACAGAATGATAATTCAAAGCATGCCATTGACGACTATGTAGCCGCCGCGATTGCTGAAGATATCGATATGGCAAATGAGTACAGGGATATACTGGCAAAGAATAACATACCCGCCATTACCACAACCCAGAAAAGCTACTCCGCCACCACCATCGGTTTTGCCGTTATGGTCCCTGAAAGCTGCCTTGAAGAGGCTCAGGAAATCATTGAGTCTGAGCAGGTCTTTGACAGCTTTCTCGATGATACCTTCAATGACCCGGACGATTGGGATTATGAGAAGGGGCTGGATGACCCCGAAGAAGGCAATGATTTTGAAGACGAAAATTATTAATCCAGAGGTGGTAAAAGTGAATAAATCTAAATTGCAAAACGAAAATTGCTTTTCCGAAAAAAGGCAGGCCTCCGCCAACAGACGCAAAAAGAACCGAAGGGATGATGTCGTTGACAGAAGGCTCAACCTTGACCGTCGTCGCGGGCCGGGCAAAAGACGCTCCGACGACCGACGCTCCGCAGAGGAAGGCCAGCTTACAGATGAACAATTTGAATTCCTGATAGCTATCGATGACTACAAAAAACTGAACAGCAGACCATTTCCTTCGTGGACTGAAGTTCTGGAAGTAATCAAGGCTTTAGGCTATCGCAAAGTAGTTGAGCCGTGTTCTTTGGACCAATCAGAACATCGTGAGCCAGCCGAGCTAAGAGGGTAGGACCTTCACAGGTCATTTTAAGCCTCCGAATGGTCGGGGGCTTTTTTTATGCGCCGCATTAGCTGTACCATCGAAGATTTGCCGCTTTTAGCGTAAAATAAACCTCTCTGCCTTGCTGGTTTCGAGCATTTCCTCGTTTCCAGATTTAATAATAATTGCCTCGGTATTTGGGAGTTTTTCAATCAATTCGATTCCTCTTTCGGCTCCCATAACGCTGACGGCGGTGGCTAAGGCATCTGCCGCTGTGCCGGAGGAAGTAATAATAGTTACGCTCGATAAGGTATCTGCGCTTTTTTCGGTGGCTGGGTTGAAAATATGACTGAACTGTTTGTTGCCGATTTTGTAGTGTCGTCTGTAATCTCCGCTGGTAGCGGCAGCCGAGTCGGAGAGAGCAAGTTTTAAGATAGTCTGGCCGGCTTCTAATTTCGAAGGGTTCTGAACGCCGATGACCCATTTGCCATTTTTTTCGGTCAGGCCGAAACAGCCAATCTGGCCGCCAAGGTCAACAAGCCCGCCGAGGGCTCCGGCTTTTTTCATTTCCTCAATGGCTCTGTCTGCAACAAAACCTTTTGCAATCGCCCCTAAATCCAGGCTCATCGCCTCGGCGGCAAATCTAACGGTAAACTGATTCGCATCGAGCAGAATTTTGTCATAACCGATTCTTTTTTTAACCTGAGCAAGCGGTTCATCAGTAGGCATAGAGTTCGCCTCTGCGCATTTTTTCCACAAATCAACCAACGGCCCGACCGTAATATCGAACGCTCCGTCGGTCAGTTTGCTGTAATATATCGACCGCTGTAAGATGACAAACAATTCCTTGTCGATTTTTACGGGCTCTTTATCCGCCTGCCGATTGACAAGGGAAAGCTGAGAATTCGGGTCGTACCTGTTGAACAGGTTTTCGAGGTGCTTAATTTTTTTTATGGCAGCTTCGATGGCGTTCTGTGCGGTTTGCTCATCGGGGGCAACGGCAATAATCTTTGCGATGGTATTCATTACGACGACATTAGCGCTGTCGGCTCGGACAAGAGGGGCTTTGCCGGTTCGGAAAATCAGCAGCAAAACAATAATTGCCACTGCCGATATTATCAATAATATTTTCTGGCCGGTTTTAATCATAGCAATTTATTATCCGCTAACCATCGGTAAATATCAATTACAATCATTCAAAACTGTCATGTCTGTTTGTTTGTCATACCTGCCCTTGTTTTTACGAGGATAAACTCCAGCAGGTATCCAGTTTCGAGTCTTATGGATTCCCGCTTGCGCGGGAATGACAAATCACTGTCATGCTGAGCGAAGCATCTATTACTAAATTTCCACGGGTTAAAACCCGTGGGATTTACCGCAACAGGCATTGCCTGTCCATCTTTGGCGGATAACTTCATCTACGGGTTGAAACCCGTAGAATTGCGGCAGAATATTAAAACGAGATTCTTCCCCCCGCTTGCGCGAGGGTCAGAATGACAATTCGTTTTTGAGATAGTTATCTAATCGATAAAATGCTATAATGGGCAAATGAAAAACAAAAAAATCACAATACTTTCAGATATTATCGCCGATGAGCTTCTGCCCTTTGTCCGAACGCCTTCCCGGTATATCGGCGGCGAAGTTAATCAGGTAAAAAAAGACCTCGCCAAATGCGATTTGAAATTTGCGCTTTGCTTTCCCGATACTTATGAAATAGGCACCAGCCATACAGGCCTTGCAATTGTTTATGCCGCACTTAACAGCATTGGAACCGTTGCCGCCGAGCGGGTTTTTCTGCCCTGGCTTGATGCGCATGAAATAATGAAGGCCAAAAACATTCCGCTTTACACGCTCGAATCAAAGGCTGCCGTAAAAGATTTCGACATAATAGGTTTCAGCCTTACAAATGAGATGTGCTATACGGGCGTATTGAACGCTCTGGATTTGGCGGGAATCCCATTGCGAAGTAAAGACCGCGGCGAAAACGACCCGCTGATTTTAGGCGGAGCGGGAATGACAAACTGCTGCGAGCCGGCGGCGGAATTTTTCGATATGTTCCTGCTTGGCCAAGCGGAAGAGGCGATAATAGAACTTGCGGCATTTCTGATTGAACAGAAGAAAAATAATGCCCCGAAACAACAGATGCTTTTAAATGCCGCCAAAAAATTCAATTTCATTTATGTCCCCTCGCTTTATAAGTTTGAATATGATGGAATAAAAATAAAATCATTTACTCCGATTGATAATAGTCTGCCTGTAAAATTTACTGATGCCGTTATTGACGACCTC
>JAQTQF010000292.1 GCA_028712345.1 Phycisphaerae bacterium
GGTATCGTAAGGGGTCTTGCTTATTATACCGGTATAGTTTTCGAGATTTATGATAAAGGCAGCGAGCTTCGCGCGGTTTGCGGCGGTGGAAGATACGATAATCTCCTGGCGGACCTCGGCGGGCCGAAAATTTCCGCCACCGGAATGGGAATGGGCGACTGTGTGCTCGGCATTATTCTTGAAGAAAAAGGAATTTTCAAAAATTCCGCTCAGGCAAATAGTGTCGAATATTTTGTCGCCTTTGCTGATGATACTTTGCAGAACCAAGCATTGAAACTTGTCGCAAAGCTCCGCCGGGCAGGCGTTAAAACGGATTTCAGCTACAAGGCAGGCTCGCTTGGCAAGCAGCTCAAGCAGGCCGGTCTTTCAAATGCCGCCAAATGTATTATCGTCGGTCAGGAATACACGCAGGCCGGTCAGTTAGTCGTAAAGGATATGAGCACCGGCAGTCAGCAGAATATAATGGAGAAAGATTTCTTCGATCGGCTGAGGTAATTGCTATGCCCAAAACAGGCGGCAACCATTACGAAAAAGCCTTCGCAGGCTGGCTGGGGGATAACAGGATTCGATGTCTGCCGGTTGACCAGCATAAAAGACAAGCCTTTGCGAAAAGTAAAATCAAAAGTTTCGACTATATTTTTTATGCGCCGGATTCAAATGCGTATATTGCTGAAATAAAGGGGCGAAAATTTTCAGGCAAGACTTTTGCCGCTTTCGGTTCTCTGCAAAACTGGGTTACGCTCGACGATACGAACGGCCTTGAAAGCTGGGTTAAGATTTTTAACAATAAATACAAGGGTCTTTTTGTTTTTGCATATTGCCTTGAAAATATCGATGTCGATACCGACGGCAGGGAAATTTTTGAGTTTGACAATAAAAGATATGTTTTTATCGCCGTAAGACTCGATGATTATAAAAAGGGCGCAACTGCCCGCAGCAGAAAATGGAAAACTGTGCATTTGAGCGCGGAATTCTATAAAAATTGTGCAGTAAATCCAAATGAATTGATTGGTCAGAAAGTTATATTGTGAACGAAAGAATTACTCATATTGCAGCAGATGTATTGTATGACCGTCTTATCGACCGGACACAGATAGATTATTTGTTTTCGCTCAATGGCGATTTTGTCTGGGATATTTTATATTGGGCAAACAAAATTCGCAAAAATTTCTTCGGCGAGGAGATAAAGGTCTGCTCGATTATCCCCGCAAGGCTCGGCGGATGCAGTCAGGATTGTAAATTCTGTGCCCAGTCCGGCCGATACGATACCTCATTTAAAGACATAAAAACACTTTCAGACCAGCAAATTATCGATGCCGCCAAAACTGCAAAACAGGCAGGTATCCGGCATTTCGGCATCGTTTACAGCGGAAAGACCATCAGCGAAAATGAACTGGCAAGACTCGAAAAGCTGATACCTAAAATAAAAAATGAAATAGGCATAGACATCTGCGGCGGGTTTGGAATAATCGATTACTCCCAGGCCGTCCGTTTGAAAAAAGCAGGCCTGGCCAGATACAATCATAATCTTGAGACTTCGCGAAACCATTTTAAGGACATCGTAACGACGCATAATTATGATTCGCGCCTTGAAACGGTAAAGGCGGCCAGTCAAGCGGGGCTGGGCATTTGTGCCGGCGGCATTTTCGGAATCGGCGAAACCGACGCCGACCGAATCGATATGGCTCTTGAATTGAGAGGACTCGGCGCAGATATGATACCGATGAATTTTCTGCACCCGATAGCCGGTACGCCTATGGGCGATATGCCGGCGATGAAACCGCTTGAGATTTTAAGACTCATTGCTTTATACAGATTTATTCTGCCAAAGGCCGGGATAAAAGTTGCCGGCGGTAGGGTACTGAACCTGCGCGATATGCAAAGCTGGATTTTCTATGCCGGCGCCACAGCGATATTGAGCGGAAATTATCTGACTACCGCCGGCAGAGCCGTCGAAGACGATGTCAGAATGATAAAAGATTTTGGACTTGAGGCAGATTTGATATGAGAATTATAGCGGGTGCAAAAAGAGGAATGAAACTGCTTCCGCCCGACGGCGACGCTACCCGGCCGATTATCGACCGTGTCAAAGAGTCTATCTTTGATGTGCTTTATAAATACAATCTTATCGAAGGGCGCTGCGTTGCCGATTTGTTCTGCGGTACAGGCTCGTTCGGTCTTGAGGCAGTCAGCAGGGGAGCAAAAGATGCCCTTTTTGTCGATGCCGATAAGGGCGTAATCGAGATTCTCAAAAAAAATATCGCCAAGGCAGGCTTCGGCTCGCAATCCCGCGTTGTTTGTGCCAATGCTTTTGCGATAGGCGCTTCAAATCGAAGCGATGATGAAAAGTTCAGCCTTATTTTCGTTGACCCGCCTTATGTTATGAGCGCCGAGACCGGCGAAAAATCCCAGCTTGGAGGTCTGCTTACCCTTTTATCAGGACAAATGGCAGTTGATGGTCTTGTTATTGTTCGTACGGAGAAAAGAATAAATCTTCTCGACAATTATGGTGATTTGAGAATAATAGATAAAAGAATTTGGGGGCAGATGGCGGTTAATTTTTTAGCGTTTAAAAAATAAAAAACTCTGTGTCCTCTGTGGCTTATAGAAATGACAAACAGACAGGCGGCAATACAGATAATTCGCAGACTTCGCAAAGCGGGCTTCGAGGCTCTTCTTGCCGGCGGATGTGTGCGCGATATGCTGCTCGGCAAATTGCCGAAAGACTACGATGTTGCTACGGATGGGCGACCTGATGAAATCTGCAAAATCTTCCGCCGGACTATCAAGGTCGGCGCAAAGTTCGGCGTAAT
>JAQTQF010000293.1 GCA_028712345.1 Phycisphaerae bacterium
CATCAAAACCAAAAAATGCCTATTTGATTCTCGGTGCAAATGAAATTAAGCTTTCCGAAAGGCGGTCTGATATTTATATCTACTGCAGACCTGATATTGCTGACGACCATCTGTTAAGAATTACAAAAAAGCAAATTTCTGAAATAGTCGAGCATCAGCCTTACTATCCAGTATATAAAGCAAAAATGCCGGGGTTTACCGAAATCCCATGTGAAATTGTCGGGTGGTGCAAGGCGAGCGAGCTTGAGGAGGTTACCAGCATTCCCGGACAGACATTCGATAATGGAACCAGGTTTGTTATTAAATCCGGACGGCTTCATAGAACCAAAGATCAGTGGCGCGAGCTGATTAGCCGGTTATAAAAAAATTAATTTTCGCTATTGCCATTTGAAACCTTCGGCTCAATCCATTTATATGGGATGCCCGCAAAGGTTTTTAAAATTGCCTCAACGATCGCTCTGGCTCCTTCAACCGGAACAGCCATACCGATCTGCTTTCGCACTTCTTCTTTTGAGCCTTCAAATACGAAATCATCCGGGAAAGTCTGAATGCGAGCTCTTTCCCTGTTTGTAAGAGCGCGATTCTCTTTCCAGTGATATCCATGCGTTCCGCCCCCGCCACTCCCAGTAATAGTATAGGAGGGCCTGTTTGGATCCAGCCTTTTATAAATCTGGCTCATTCTCGCAGTTTTAACATTGAGCCTGAGATGCTTTGGCAAGCCCTCATACCAGGCATTCTTGCCTGGAGGAATATGCTTTAACCTCTCAACCACAATCGGTGACTGTCTGGTATTTTCATTATTTGGCGCGGTTTTCGGAATCGGCGGATTTTCGAATACATCATTTACAGTTACATGATTATTCAGAGTTGTGGGAGCCGGTACTTTGAATTCTAAATTCAAATCCTTTCTAATGCCGATTATTACGACCCTGTGCCTGAACTGAGGGACGCTGTACTCCTCAAATTTATACAGATTAGCAGTCAGCCTGTATCCTTTGCCGGCATGCTCAAGATCGCTTAGTATCTTTTGAAAAGCCTTGCCTTCATTCGCGCTTTGCAAGCCGCTTACATTTTCCGCTAAGAACCATTTTGGATTATGGATATTAATGGCCTTCACGCCGTATGTGTAGAGAGGGCCGTATTTTCCCTGGAAGCCTTTCTGCTCACCGACAATGCTGAAATCATTGCATGGGAACCCGAATGCCAGCGCATCGAATTCCGGCACCTTTTTGAAATCAATTTTTTCAACCGGGCCACAAGCAACAGCCGACATATCCCCGGCATGCAGGTTGCGCGCATAAGTTTTGCATGACGATTCGTCGATATCATTCGCCCAAACTGACTTTACTCCGAATCTCGCCCCATCCTGACTGTATGCATTCGCCTTAGTTGCGCCTAATCCGAGGCCGCCAGGCCCGCAGAACAGCTCTGCCAGCTTGAACACTGTATCCATTTTTGCTTTTTTCGGCTTTGGTATATCAAAATTTCTGATTACCTTTACTACAATCCCTCGAACTTCAACTTCTTTCCGATAGAACGGAAATAGAGAAGGGTTGGCCGGCTGAAGCCTGAAGCTGTTTTTCTCGCGGTAGATTTTTTTCAGTGTTGCCGAGTTATCATCGATAATCGCTACAACCGTCTGTCCGTCGTCCGCTGAAGATTGTTGCCGGATGATTATTGTATCACCGTCAAAAATCCCCTCATCAATCATGCTATTGCCAACCACTCGCAAAGCGTAATGATTTCCGTTTTTTGAAACTTCGCCTCTGTTTAAAGTAATAGTTTCGCCTTGCGCTTCAATCGCTTCAATCGGCTGGCCAGCCGCGATTGTGCCGAGTATAGGAATTTCAATTAAATCGCCGGAACCCTTTTTGATTTCAATGCCTCTTGAACCGTTTCCCCTTTTAACAATCAGTCCTTTTTTAATCAATGCGTCAATGTGCTGATAAACTCCCGAAAGCGCCTTTAATTTAAAATAGGCCTTTATCTCTTCAAAAGTGGGGGAAAGGCCGTTTTTCTTTATATATTCTTCTATGTAGTCGTATATTTTTTTTTGTTTTTTGGTTAAGGTTGGCATATATATTGACTTTTTAGAGCTGGGGGAGGTATGCTTATATTATACCGAAAAAATACTGAATTGTTAAACAGTTTATCCACAGGCTTATGGATACTTTTACCAAGAAAAAAAGGAGTGAAATAATGTCGAAAATCCGCTCAAAAAACACCAAAGCGGAGTTGATTATCTTTAAAGAGCTTAGAAAAAAAGGCATTTATTTTCAAAAACACTACAAAAATGCTGTCGGCAAGCCAGATATCGCATTGCCACGAAAAAAAATAGCTATATTTATCGACGGTGATTTCTGGCACGGGTACCGATTTAATAAAATAAAAAATAAATTACCAAAAAAATACTGGCTGAAAAAAATTGAAGACAACATTAAAAGGGATAAAAAAGGTAAGGCATTATTGCATAAAAAAGGCTGGCGGACTTTAAGATTATGGGAACACGAAATTATTAATGATATTGAAGAATCAATAAACAAAATCCTCGACTTTATTTCTAGATAATTTAACAATTGTTTTTTGTCTAAGGCCGCCTCTTGATTCGTCTGCTGTACGTAGTTGACAACTTGCTGCCTATGCAGCAGGCGGGAGTAGTCGACCTCGCAGATTTATACAGAAAGCGAGTTTCAGCATGAAACCTACTTTCAATCCTGGCCAAATTGCCGATGACTCTGGCCAATACGAAATTATTGGTCCAAGAGGCGGTAGGACCGGCATGGAGCGCACCGTTACACAGGGTGAACCAT
>JAQTQF010000294.1 GCA_028712345.1 Phycisphaerae bacterium
TGCCCTAACAATCATCGCTGCATGCAGGATATAACCGTCGAGCAGGTGATTGACAAATTGTCGGAGATGGTGAAGTAAGATATGTTCCTGCCCTTTTCAAATATGATCAACAAGATGCCCTTGCCATGGAGCAAAGGGCCTGTTGTAAGTATATGGAATGATTTTCGTCCACCTCCTTATGGAGGTGGAAACCAGTTTCTTCTGGCATTGCGAAAGGAGTTTAAGCGACTAGGCGTGCGCGTAGTTGTCAACGATGCAAGTCCTTCTGTAGATGTGCACCTGTGTAATTCTGCCTGGTTTGATGTTGTTAAGTTCAGGAAGCTGGCTTCTTCCCATAAACTTCGCATGGTTCAACGTCTCGATGGTTCGATAGCCGTGGCCAGGGGGGTAGACGACCCGTCTGAGGATCAGAAAATCTACTCACTGAATGCTGAACTGGCCATGGCAACAATTTACCAGTCCAGCTGGTGTTTCAATCAGGCATGTCAGTTGGGATTCAAACCTGTCCGGCCATCGATAATTCACAATGCGGTGGATGGTTCAATCTTCCATAATAACGGGCGAAGGGATCCCATTCGTGGCCGGAAGGTGAGGCTTATTACCACCTCATGGTCGGACAATCCCAGAAAGGGTGGTGCCATGTACCAGTGGCTTGACGATAATCTGGATTGGAATAGATATGAATATACTTTTGCCGGCAGGACAAAGGCATCATTCAGAAACATCAGGCACATGCCTCCGGTTGCTTCCGAACCTCTAGCTGGAATTCTTCGCCGGCATGATGTTTTTGTAACGGCGACACAAAAAGATTCCTGTTCAAATGCCCTGTTGGAAGCGCTTGCCTGCGGCCTCCCGTCCATTGCGCTTGATGACGGAGGAAACCCAGAGCTTGTTGGCGAAGGAGGAATCTGTTTTTGTGATCAGAACGACATACTCGGGAAGTTGGATCAGGTTGTGGAAGGGTATGATGATTTTCAATCAAAGATAAACATCGAAAACATGAATGCAGTTGCGCTGCGATACCTTGATGTTATCCGGAATGTCTTATTACTTGACCCTAAATGAATGTGTTCAGGGAGATTGCTGCAAGAACAAGTGTTTGGTTGAATGAGGCACGGCGATGGTCGGGGGTGACTCGTGGAGAAGATGCTCGCATTTTCTACGGTTTTGATGAACTTTGCGGCCGGCAAGCTTTTGTTGTTGGTGGTCTTGTCAAGTTTCAGGATCTTCAGGATGAATATCCAAACTATCATTCAAGGCCAAATCTTATTTATCTGGTCAGCAGCGCCATTCCTCCGTATGCACCTTTGATGGTTGAGATTGCAAAAGAAAGAGGTGCAAAATTTGATCTTAACCAGAATGGTGTTGCATACCAGGCATGGCACGGGAAGGGATGGGAGAAGACAAACAAAACTTTGAAGGCGTTGCTTTCAATGGCGGATCATGTTTTTTATCAGAGTGCTTTCTGTAAGAAAGCGGCTGACCGGTTTCTTGGTGTAGCAAATGGTCCTTCTGACATTCTTTATAATCCTGTAAATACAAATATATTCTGCCCTGCTTCTCAACGTAAAGAAATTGACGAACCGGTGTTGATTACCGCCGGTACGCACAATAAGAAATATCGTGTCATATGTGCTGTTGAGACTATTGCTGTTCTGGCTAGGAAAGGTATCAGGGCCAAGCTTATAATTGCAGGAAAGTGCAATTGGCAGGATGAAAAAGCAGCACGGGCTGAAGTTGAATACTGTGTCAAAGCTCACAATCTTTCCGGGCAGGTGGAATTTACGGGTCCCTATCAGCAGGTAGAAGCACCTTCCCTTTTTGCCGGGGCTGATATTTTACTACATGCTCAGTATAATGATTCCTGCCCTAGGCTGGTTGTAGAGGCCATGGCTTGTGGCTTGCCTGTAGTCTATTCTGCCAGTGGCGGTACGCCGGAACTTGTGGGTGCTAATGGAGGACTGGGGGTTAAAGCACCGCTGGACTGGGAGGTGGAACATCCTCCTCTGCCGGATGAGTTGGCAGATTGCGTAATGCAAATAATTACTGATTACGGGACTTATGTGGCAAATGCACGTCAAAGGGCGGTTTCGTGTTTCGATGTTAAGCCATGGGTGGAAAGACATCGTGATATATTCAAGAATTTGTTGAAAGATTGATCTTATGCCGCTAGTTACAGTTCTCCTGCCTGTATATAACGGTGAGCGCTTTCTGGCTGAAGCAATAAAAAGTGTACTCAGCCAGACTTTTTGTGATTTCGAACTGTTGATTGTAGATGATGGTTCTACCGATCACAGCGCTGGAATTATTAAATCGTTTGATGATCCCCGGATCCGTGTCATACAAAACAAGGTACGACTGAAATTGTCCGGCGCCTTAAATAGGGGGATGGATAATGCCAGGGGGGCTTATATAGCAAGGATGGATGCAGACGATATATGTATACCTGGGCGGCTGGCTGTACAGGTAGATTATATGAATGGGCATCCCGATGTTGGGATTTGTGGCGGGTGGGTCGAGGCCTTTGGTGAACATCCGAGCAGTGGAACAATATTTAAATATCCTCTGACATCAACGGAAATCAAGGCTTCTCTCCTGTTCGATAATCCTTTTGCCCACCCGTCATTGATATTTCGAAGGGATTTTTTCGATAGACACAATTTAAGATTTGATGGGTCTTTTTATCCTGCCGAGGACTATGAGCTATGGATTAGAGCTCTTGATAGTTGTCAGGCTGAGAATATTCCAGTGGTGTTATTAAAATATCGTTTACATGGAAATAGTATGACGTTGTCGGGTCGACGCGAC